>CALDDL010000281.1 GCA_937936675.1 uncultured bacterium | reverse complement strand
ATTTTCTTAGTAGAAGTAATCGTTTTCCAAAATACTTCTTCTGTAAAAGGACTAATTTCATCATGAAAATCCACAGCCACCATCGGACCGGCAAAAGTAACCAAACCCGCTTTTTGGAAAAATGCCATTTGAAGCGCATTAATATCAGAATATCCTACAAATATTTTCGGATTTTTTTTGATTAAATGATAATCGATTTTATCTAATAAACGAGCGGAACCATATCCACCTCGTATAGAAAAAACCGCCTTTATATTCTTATTTCTAAACATATCATGAAGATCGGATAACCTCTCTGAATCATCACCAGCAAGATAACCGGTCTGTTTATCAATATTTTTACCTACTTCAATTCGATAACCTAACTTTTCGAGATAACTTACTCCTCTATTGATTCGTGACAAATCATCTGGAGAAGATGCGGGTGAAATAATCCCAATCGTATCCCCTTTTTTTAGGTGTTCCGGTTTTATTATCTTCATATAAATCTACCAATTAGTCTTTTGGAAAATATAAAAAGTTTTGATAAAAGAAAATAGAAGTTTTTAATAAAAAAAGGGTGCCTCTCTTATGGCACCCTTCAAGATTGGAAGGAGAGAAGAGACTTTTTACTACTTCAAGAGTGTCATTTTCTTTGTTATAATCTGTGAACCGGTCTCAAGTCGATAAATATACATTCCACTTGATAAGTTTCCGGCATTCCAATTTATTGTATAATTTCCGCTTTCTTTATACGAATTTACTAAGTTTGCAACTTCTTGACCTAATATATTATAGATAGATAATTTAACAAATCCTGCATTAGGCAAAGCAAACTTAATAGATGTAGATGGATTAAATGGGTTAGGATAATTCTGTGATAATTCAAAAGTTGATGGAATTTCATTTTCAAATTCTTCTTTAACGGAAGTAGGTATTTCTAATTTAAATGAACTCCAGCCTGATGTCCAATCCTCTCTTCCGAAAGCACCGATAAAAGTCGCGTTTACATCAAAAAATCCATCATTTGGAGGAGTAGCACCCCCTGTAAATGCCGGAGAAACTGGAGGAATTGGCATTGCATTTGGATTTAATAAATTAAAAGGATCGGCAAGATATAATTCTGCAGTTGTAGCAAATAATTTACCATTATTTGTCCCGAACCATGCTGCCATACCGGCTTCAAATTCTGCATCTGTAGAAGATAGTTGCTTTGTAAGTGAACCTGCTACGATACTATTTTTTAAATAACTAATATTAGCTTTTGCATCAGCCACAGTGTTTGTTCCATCGATATATACACCTGTGGGCCAGCCTAAAATAATTGTATTATTTATTTTATTCTGTGATGAACGTCTCAAATGCATTCCTCTTCTATAAAGTGAATTATATTGAGTTGTGGCATCTTTAGCAGGTCCTACTAGTGTAACATTCCACCATGTCGGTGATGTTCTTGGTTCATTTACCGATCCTGAGCCGTCATTATCGGATTCAAACCCATTAGATTGAGATTGATCTGCTATCTGAGGGTCGCGAACGCCTAATAAGAATTGTAATTTTCCGCTAAATCCAAAATCTGTATCAAAATCATCATCCCATCCTCTATATGCAATTAGATGTTTTGCATTAACCGTACCACCGAACCATTCAAATGAATCATCACCTGAATAGGAAACTTGTACATAATCAATAACTGTACCTCTTCCTACACCACCAAATGTTAAACCATTTATCTCGTTATTTGGTGAAAATGCGATACCCGGATATTCGATGCGTACATATTTCATAACACCACTATTATCCTCAGGATCGCTTCCGCCATAATAATCTCCGGGACCTTCAATCTTAGCACTTCCGCCCGGAACGTTAATTGGTGCTTTTCCTAGAAGAATTATTCCGCCCCAATCACCATAATTAGGTGATTGCGTAGAACCCGCCATCTTGAATTGACTTGTAAATACAATTGGATTATCCTTCGTACCTTCCGCAAATATTTTACCGCCCGGGAGAACTATTAAAGACCCTTGTGAATTATAATCTCCATAAATAATCGTGCCGGCAGGAATAGTTAGTGAAGCTCCTTCCTGAATTCTTACAAATCCTTTCATTAAATAGGTTTTACCGCTCTGAAGTGCAACATTAGTACTGATATTGCCCTCAAGCACTAAATCTTGTGCTTTAGTAACACCAACAAAAACTAACAATATAACTAACAAGGTTATTATCTTACGCATTAATCCTCCGATTAAATTAATAAATTAGAATTGATATGAAAATCCAACTGTGAAGACTCTCCCCTTCCTACCCAGTTCAGAAGTTTTATCACCCTCTAATGTTTTTTGTACAAACTTACTGTCTTGCGCTAATAAATCTTTTACGTTTACTTTTATTGAAAATGCATCAAATATTTTCTTGGAGAAACTTAAGTCAATCTGATCTCTTGGAAGTTCTACAATATTTCCAAGTCCCGCAAAACCAACCCTTGCAATTCTTTCACCGACTTTATTATATGTAATATTAGCAGTGATACCGTCTAAATAATTATCGTAATAAAGTCCGAAATTGGCAATATAATCTGCCTGTCCTTGAAGCGGTCTTTCAGTCTCTTGAAATCCATTCCCAGCAATTTTAATTTTCGATTTAATAAAACTCATATTCCCAACAAATGAAAAGTTTTTCATTGCATCACTAAAAAATCCTAGATTCTTTCTCAATTCAAATTCAAGTCCATAATTTTCCGCTTTATCTGCATTTTGATATGATCTGATTGGTTCAAATGAAGATGATGCTAGTAAAATCTGCTCTATCGGCGCATCGAATTTTTTATAGAAAATACTTACAGTAAATAATTCTCCGGCTTGAGGATAAATTTCAAAACGAAGATCATAATTATTTATTAAGCTTCTTTTTAGACTGCTATTTCCTTGCACTAATTCATTAGTAACAAAATCGAAATAACTAAATGGAGCTAATTCTCTAAATTCTGGACGAGCTAATGTTCTAGATGCTGCCGCTCTTACGTTAATTTTTTCATTAAAAGCATAAGTCAAATTCATACTTGGAAGCCAATCATTATAAGTAGGGCTTACTTTAATCTCTTCGTCCGTTAAGCTATAAGAAAGCATCTCCTGCTTAGAATGTTCGTAACGAGCTCCAACCACTACTTTCAAATTAGTAACCGGAGTGAAATCTGTCATTACATAAGAAGCTATTATTTCTTGATTAGAATCATAACTATCGGATGGTTTTGTTATCTCAACAACTTCGATAAATTTTGGATTTATATTTTGAGGTGCAAAAATCTGTTCTACCGGTTTTAATAAGGTAGAATCTTCCTGCATGAAATTTCCGCCAGGAATGTTCCTGAATCCGAATGTCCTCGCATCAAATGCTCTATCTTTTTTATCAATATTAAATCCAAATTTGAAGCTAGGCATATCACTCATTTCAAACGGTTTTACATTAAAATTAATTGAACCGCCATAAGTATTATCTTTTAGCTTGCCATAGAATCGAGTAGAAAGTGATTGATCGAGTAAAAATCTGAAATCAGAATTTGGGTCATCATAAGGACGAGAATAGATATATCTTCTCGCATCGGGCTCATTTCGTGTAGAAGTGCCATAATTTAGATTCCAATCCATCTTAATTCCGCTAAGAAGATTAAAATTGTGTTCTCCAATAAATTGAGTAGAATAAAGTGATCTTTCTACATATCTGATAGCTGTTACATCTCGATAATCAGGACCGGAATAATATGCTCCCTTATAAGTCGCTGTTTCATCATCTGCATTTTGATTATAAATATTTTTTAGGCTTATTTTATTATTCTTATCTAACTTGAAACTCATATTAAGCAAAGCACCCCACGAAACGGAATTAGTATAATTAAAACCGTTATATTCATAACGAGGACCTTCAAAAGTATAGTTATTTCTCTCTACCTCTTTTATTTCATCACTTTTGGAATAAGTTAAAGATGCGATATATCCGAATAAACTCTGCTCTCCCAACTCATATTTATCGCCCATATTAATCTTAAAACTTCCATTTAATGGCGATTTGCTCTTTTTAGTATTCCAATTATTATTAAATGAATTTCCGATCTCTTGTAATTGCTCGGAGGTATAATTTCCTCGTCCCACTTTTTGATCCGTAATTAAAGATGGTAGAGCCCTTGTTCCATCGTCCATACCTAACCAATCTTTGCTCCCGCCGCTATAAGTAACGAAATCTTTCAGATTAGAAACCGTGTTATATGATGTAGAGGCACTTATATCAAGAATAAATTTTGAAGGAAATTCAATTGTATTTATCTCTACTAAACCACCCGAAAAATCAGCCGGTTTATCAGGAGTAAATGTTTTGGATGTTAAAACATTCTCTATTAAACTTGCCGGGAATATATCGTAGGAGAAACTTCTCTTTTCAGGATCGGTCGATGGAAGCGAAGATCCGTTTAGAAGTGTATTATTATAACGATCGCCCACTCCTCTTACATAGGCAAATTTTCCATCTGCGATCGTTATTCCTGTCATTCTTTTTAATATATCCGTACCGTCAGAACTATTATTTTTACTGATTAATTCTGCACTCATTCCATCTACTATGTTTAAAGAGTTTTTCTGAATATTAAGAAGTGCGCCCTCACTATTCTTTAATGCCTCTGCCGTAACTACTACTTCTGAAAGTTCTGTCGAGGTTGTTTCCATCGTTACACTAATTTTTGTCTCTTTGCCTGCTAATACTTTTACATCATCTACTAAGATTGTCCTGTATGAAATAAATGAGAATTTTAATTGATATGTTCCCGGTGATAAATTTTTTATTGAATAAAATCCATCTAAATCCGATGAAGCACCAATTGATGTACCGGAAACTAAAACATTAGCTCCGATAAGTATATCATTATTGCTTCCATCAATTATTTTTCCGCTTATTGAACCTTTCTCTTGAGCATTAATATTTGAAAAAGTAATAAAGGATGCTACTATAAATAGTAGTACCACTTTTGAAAACTCCCGATATCTCGAGGTATTGCTTTTTTGTAAATCTGACATTTTTTCTCTCTCTCCTTGTAAAAAAAACTACACACAAAGATATATTTTACGTATTAACTCAAGGTTAAGAGAGTGTTAAGGAATGATTAAGAGATTGTTATGGGAATGTTATTTAAAGGACTATTAAGTCGCTTCTTCCCCATTCGGTAAGTTTTGTTTTTATGTAGTTGATGCAGTATTCATGGGCTTCATTAGCATTTGATGCAGGGATTGGTTCGCCGAATGAGATTCGTACAGGTTTTGTCGGGTCTATCTTTCCAAAATCTTTAATTGCGGATATTTTGGAATTATTCCCCCACGCATCTGTCAATAAAGCAATAGGGACAACTTCAATACCGTTTTGACGCGCAATTTTAACTCCGAGTGAATTAAATTGCTTTTCATCAAATTTATCTCTACGTGTCTTTTGTGGAAATATAATTATCGATTTCCCTTTATTGATTCTTTCGGCTCCTTCACGCATTGCATGCATCAGATCTTCACGAGGATTTTTTCTCCCGACAGATATCGGGTCTCTTGCAGTTGAAACCGGACCGAATAACGGATACTCTGCTAACTCGGCTTTCATTATAAATACTACAGGTCTTTTAACTTGGATGAACGAAGGAAGGGAAAAAGTCTCTAATGTACTCATGTGATTAGAAACGAAAATAACAGGTTTGGAAGATTTTGTGATATTCGATAAACCATCAACTTCAAAAACAACTCCCGCTTTTTCTAATGCCTCTATAACATCAGTAGAAGAATTTGCCCAATTATAATCGTCATATATTCCGGCTTTGGCTTGGCGATTTCCTATATAGACAATCTTTATTAAATCAGGATAAAAACTAAGAGACGGAAATAAAGGGATTCTTCTATTAGAAGTATCTGTCTTATAAACATCATCCGGATATTTTCTTCGATATTCTCGTTCATTCATAGGAAGCAAAAATACAAAAAAAGCGGATAATGTAAAATGGCTTTAGATAGCTATAATGATAAGTCCAATTTCACAATAAGTTACTATCGTGCAAGAAAACATTGCATAAGCGCAATTTTTATGCAAAGGTTATTGCGTAAGTGCAAGCATTGCTTTAATGTTTATCACAATATACCCTCAATTCCCACTTTTTATTGTGGAATGCTTTTTTCATTAATAATAGATAATAGTAAACTAAAAAATAGTTCGATTACGAACTAGATGGAGCGTGAGAAATGTTTAGAGAGATGGTGGATTCGGTATGCAATAAATTAGAAAGAAGTATCTTTCCTAATAACAGTTTGAAATGCAAAGTAGTCTTTGGTCCTGTCCAATCTCGCAGATTGGGAAACGTAATTGGTATTAATAATATAAAATCCAATATCTGCTCCTACAATTGTGTTTACTGCCCTACCGGAGCAACAAAATGCTGCTCGGTCTGTTCGATTAATTGCCTCAATCCTTATGAACTCCATTTAGCGGTTCGATTGAAATTAGAAGAATTAAAAAAATGCGGCAAAAAAATTGAATATATCGTTTTTGCCGGAAGGAGCGAAGCCACTCTCGATAAATCACTTCATAAAGAAATTTTGCTTCTCCGTGAATTTGGTTATAAGATAGCCGTATTTACTAATTCCTCACTTTTATGGAACGATAACATTCAAGAAAATTTAATGTTCGCTGATTATGTGTCTGTAAGAATCGATACAGTCAATGAAGATACTTGGCATACGCTTAATCGTCCTCATAAAAGATTGCATTATGATCATGTTCTCAACGGGATAAAACAATTCTCAGATAAATTTCACGGACGGCTTACTACCGAAACTATGCTAATTAAAGATATTAATGATAATCCTAAAGAAATCGAAGGACTTGCTAATTTTCTTAATTCACTCAAATGTGAGAAATCACATTTTATGACTCCGATATATCCCACTTCCGAGATTTATGCCGAAAGTCCTGACGAAGAAAATTTAGAGCTTCTTCAATCGCTAATAAAAGAAAAAGTTAAGAATCCAGAATTTTTATGCTGCCCTGAAAATGAAGAATTTTTTGCCTCCGATGATTTTGAAAGTGAATTTTTAGGACTCCTCTCTTTTCATCCAATACGATTCTCGGCGATTAAAAATTATATCAGAACTAATCACGAATTGAAAAAACTAAATAGGTTATTGGAAAAAGAGCGGATCAAAGAACTGAACCGTAATGGCAAAAAATACTATGCTTTTGAAGATTCCGAGCTTATAAATTAGAATTGAAACATTATTTTTAAAATCAAAAAGCCCGCCGAACTTATGTTCTGCGGGCTTTCATTTTAAGTGACCCTAACGGGATTCGAACCCATATTACCGCCGTGAAAGGGCGATGTCCTAACCATTAGACGATAGGGCCAGTAAAACCAATATACACCAACTTTGGGTGAGAGATGGGGCTTGAACCCACGGCCTTCTGGGCCACAACCAGACGCTCTAACCAACTGAGCTACTCCCACCGTAAAACATCAATGAGCTGTAAATACTCCGGCACTCTCATAGTACGCCAAAGTGGACTCGAACCACTAACCTACAGCTTAGAAGGCTGTTGCTCTATCCATTGAGCTATTGGCGCAATCAATCAATATTTCAATATTTTTGTCGGGGTGGCAGGATTCGAACCTGCGACCTCCTGCTCCCAAAGCAGGCGCGCTAACCGGGCTACGCTACACCCCGTAAAATCATTATTTCAAAATACCCGGTTAACTATAAATATTCTAAAATGGCTTACTAAAATATGATTTTGAATTTATAATGTCAATTTTTGCCGAGATTTTTTATATCTTTATTTTACATTTTTATGTTTTTCTATATAGCTAAAAAATATATTAAGTCCAATAAGGATTCACGATTTTTTTCGCTCTTTTCCGTGATTACTATTATTGGCATTACCATTGGCGTTGCCGTGGTTATCCTCGCACTTTCGGTTTTGCAAGGGTTTGAAACCTCTATATCCGAAAAGATCGTAAACTTAAATGCTCATCTAAAAGTTACAGGTTTTAGCAATAGGAATCTTCCCGGTTATAAAGAAATAATTCCTGAAATGAAAAAAGATTTTGACCAAATTGAATCAGTCTCCCCTTTTACTTCCAAATTAGCAATCATCAAATATAAACGGCTCTCGGAAGGAATTTCATTAATTGGAATCGATACTCTTAATGATAATTCAAATCTCCGCCGTTATATTGTTGAAGGAAAATTTTCCACCGCAATTTCGGGAGACTTGCATGGAGTAATTATAGGCAAGCGGCTTGCCGAAAAATTATTTATCAAGATTGGAGATGATATTACTATTTTTTCAATCAAAAATGATAATATACCATCCCCCGAAAACCCACCCGCGATCAGTAAATTCAAAGTAACTGGAATCTATGAAAGTGGTATGTCGGAATATGACGATCTTTTCGCATATACAGACCTTAATTTTACTCAATCATTTTTTGGAATGAATAATAAAATCTCCGGCTATAATATTAAACTGAAAGATATTAGTCAAATTGAATCGATGGAGATCAAACTTCAAGATTATTTCCGATATCCCTATTATGTTAGATCAATTTATAGAATTCATCAAAATATTTTTACTTGGATCGATTTACAAAAAGAACCAATCCCTATTGTTCTTGGGCTTATTATTCTTGTGGCGGTATTTAATATTATCGGAACTATATTAATAATAGTATTGGAGAAAACGGGAGCAATCGGAATATTGCGTTCCTTAGGCGCTACTAGATCGACCATACTTAAAATATTTTTAACTCAAGGAACAATCGTATCAATAGTCGGGATTATCTTCGGAAATCTATTGGCATTTTTGCTCAGCATACTCCAGATAAAATTTAATATAATCTCACTCCCCGGAACGGTTTATTTTGTTACTTCTGTTCCTCTCGTGATAGAACCGATACATTATATAGTTGTTTCATCAGTTACGCTTGTACTTTCATTTTTTTCGTCTTTAATTCCGAGTTATATTGCAGCAAATATTAAAACAGTAAATGCGATTAAATTCCAATAATATGTTTGAACTATTTATAGCATCCCGATATATTAAATCAAAAAGAAGAATTAATTTCATTACAATTATTTCTTTTCTTTCTACTTTCGGTATTACAATCGGTACTGCCGCATTGATTATTGTGCTTTCTGTTTTTAACGGATTCGGATCGTTAGTAAGGGAGATATTAATAAGTTTCGATCCGCACGTAAAAGTATTTGTAACTGATGAAAGCGGTTACGACCAAACAAAATATACTCAACAGTTACTCAGCGAATCAAAAGAAATAAAATCTTTCTATCCCTATGTAGAAGGAAAAGTAATCGCACTAAAATCAAAAAGTTATGAGATTGTTACTCTTAAAGGTATTTCTGAATCGATGCAAGATGCGGAATGGGGACTGCATGATAAAATTATTTCCGGCAAGTTTGATCTATTCGATGGTGAATCGAATAAAATTGTTCTCGGATTGCCAATTGCTCTCCGCCTTTCCGCACGTGTAGGTGATACTATAAATATAACTTCCGCTAATAATATCGAGCGATTAGTTACATCATTCTCAATCCCGACTACAAGGCGATTCATTGTTTCAGGAATTTTTGAATCTAATAATCGTGATTATGATGTTTCCTATATTTTTACTTCTCTCCCTCCAGCGCAAAATCTTTTTGGCTTAAGAAATAAAATTTCAGGATTCGATATACGGCTTAATCATATCGATCAATCGGATAAAATAAAAGAAGAACTAACCACGAAATTAGAAGGTAAAAGTCTCAAAGTTTATTCATGGTATGACTTGCATAAAGATTTATATACGGTAATGCAGATTGAACGATGGGGAGCTTATCTACTGCTCTCCCTTATTATAGCCGTTGCTACTTTCAATATTCTCGGATCGCTTAATATGACAGTTATTGAAAAGAAAAAAGATATCGGAGTTCTCCGTTCGATGGGAGTAAATCAAAAAACAATCAAAAAAATATTTATGTTCGAAGGGATGCTTACCGGATTCCTCGGCTCGATAATTGGTATCTCTATCGGTCTCTTAATCTGTTGGCTTCAAATGGAATATAATTTCTATCCGCTTGATCCATCCAAATATATTATCGATGCGATGCCCGTTGAAATAAAAATTTCTGATATAATAATGGTGGGTTTGGCTACATTTACATTGAGTTATCTCGCCGCTCTTTATCCATCTAAAAGGGCAGCAAAAACAAATATTATTGAATCTATTAAATACGAATAAATATGATTATAAAAGCAAATGAAATAAGAAAATCTTATACTAAATCAGATAAGAAAAAATTAGAAATTCTAAAAGGTGTTTCACTCGAAATCCCTGAAAATAAAATTACTGTAATTGTAGGAGTATCGGGAGCAGGTAAAAGCACTCTTCTTCATATTCTTAGCGGTCTCGATTATCCCGATTCGGGTGAAGTGTTTTTTGATGATGCAAATATTTTTTCTTATTCGGATGAAAGACTATCAAAATTCAGAAATGAAAATATCGGATTTATTTTTCAGTTCCATCATCTCCTGCCTGAATTTACCGCCACTGAAAATATTGCAATGCCCTTGATGATTAAAGGAGAATCGAAGCAAAAGGCATTAAAAGAAGCGGAAGAATTTCTTTCTATAGTAGGGCTTGAGGAGAGAGGTAATCATAAACCGGCAGAACTATCGGGCGGCGAGCAGCAGCGTGTAGCCATTGCTCGTGCCCTTATTAATCATCCAAAAATAATCTTTGCCGATGAACCGACCGGTAACTTAGATTCTCTTAATGGCGATCAGATTCATTCTCTCTTCATTTCACTTAAAGAAAAATTCGGTCTCACTTTCCTTATCGTTTCTCATAATGCCGATTTAATAAAACTTGGCGATTTTATTTATGAAATGAAAGATGGAATAATTATCGATAAAAGAAATTAATCCTTTCCTAAATAATCGATAATTAATCTTACTCCATAACCAGGATCGAATGTCTTTGTGTAGCTATTCAGATCATTTTTAATTGCAGGTCCTGCAATATCGATATGCGCCCAAGGAATATTTTTATCTACAAAGAACTCTAAAAATTTTGCGGCAGTAATCGCCCCGCCCCAACGCGGTCCGAGATTACTGATATCTGCTATATCACTCTTTAATAATTTTTTATAATCGTCCCACATCGGCAGACGCCAAACTCTTTCAAAAGTCTTTTGACCGCTCGCAATTATATCTTCTGAAATTTTATCATTCTTAGTGAAGATTCCGGATGCGTACAATCCAAGAGCAACAGCGCAGGCACCGGTCAATGTTGCAAAATCTATTATTTCATCGGGTTTGAATTTAGAAATATATTCAAGTGCATCGGCGAGAATAATTCTTCCCTCGGCGTCTGTATCTTTCACTTCGATCGATTTACCGGATGCAGTTGTAACAATATCTCCCGGTTTATAAGATAATCCGTTAATCATATTCTCTACCGCAGGTATTACACCGATTATTTCAATTGGGAGTTTTAACAAATCAGCAGCTTTAATTACGCCTGCTACTAAAGCACCGCCTGCCATATCAGCTTTCATTTCAAGCATTCCGGCAGTTGGTTTAATCGATAGTCCGCCCGAATCATAAGTAACGCCCTTGCCCACTAAACCGATTTTCTTTTTTGCCTTCCTTACCGGTTTATAATGCATCTGAATCAGTTTCGGTTCTTTATCGCTTCCGCCTCCGACTGCAAGAATAGCATTCATCTTTCTCTTAACTAATTCTTGTTTGTTGAATACCGTTACTTTCGTGGTCTTGCTTGAGAGTTCGCTTTTTATCCGTTTAGCAAATTCAGCAGGAGTAAGTGTAATTGCAGGCTCATTGATTAAGTCTCTGCTGAATATTACCGAATTAATGAGCATGGATGCGTTCTTAACCGCATTCGTAATCTTGTTTTTATTACCGGCTACAAGATTAATAGAGAATTTTTTAATTGCCTTCTTTTCTGTCTTATACTTATCAAATTTATAATTACCAAGAAGAAATCCTTCGGCAAAAGTTGAATAATAATATTCTTCATCGAAGAATGATTCATACTTGAATTCGGGAATCTCTACATAAAGATTATCGATAGGAGCTTTTTGAAGTGATTGAATTAATGTGGAGCAATAATCTCGGAAAAAATCCGAGCTTAATTCTTTAGCAATCTTTTTATAAATAATTAGTGAAGGTTCACCTTCGCAATTATAAAATCTTATTTCTTCTTCATCCTTCAAAAAACTCTCGAACAATAAAGTGCTTATTCTAAACGAATTTTCTTCTGAATATTTTTCGACTTCATTTCTTAATGAATCATTATTTTCAAAAAACTTTACTAAGCCCGATTTCTTTTGATACTTATTTATTTTAATTAGTGGTGATAGTGTCAAATTCATTCTGATAAAATTCCTTATTGATTTAAATAAAATTCTGCTCTTTCTAAAACAGGTTTAATGTAATCTTTCATCTTCACATTGAATAGACGCGATCCGGCTGCATTCCTATGCCCTCCACCATCAAATTCATTAGCTAATTTATTTACAGGTATTTTCCCTTTGGAACGAATACTCATCTTAAAACCATCTTTTAATTCAAAAAATAAAATCCCGACTAATACCCCTTTAATCGAAAGGCAATAATTAACGAATCCATCCACATCGTCTTCTACCGCGCCTAATCTTTCCAATGATTCATTGCTTATAGTCATATAAGCAATTTTTTTGGATTTTGTAAGATTGAGTGTGGTTAATGCTTCCCCCAATAATTTTATTTTTGCCAAATTGCTTTGGTCATATATCTTATCATAAACTTCGGTCGGATCAACTCCGAGCGATAATAGTTCTGCAATTAAAATATGAATCTTTGGTGTAGTCCTGTCAAATCTAAATGAACCTGTATCAGTCATTATTGCTGCATAAAGTTGATATGCAATTTTGTAGTTAAGTTCTATGATTTTAGATTTCTTAATGAAATCATAAATGATCTCACCGGTAGCAGAATAAGAAGTACCGCCTACAACATTAAGGAAAAACGGATCGGGATTTTCATGATGATCAATACAGATTTTAGTCTTGGCGAAATTGAGTAATGTTTTTTCCATACTTACAATTCTATTTGGAGTGCTTAAATCCAGTATTACGTAAGTATCTGCTTCCGAGATTGCAGCATCATGAATTTCAGGATTGTATGTTTCTATTACCGAATCAAAATCTAAGAACTTAAGATTATAAGGAGTGTCATTATGATTTATAACTTTAACCTCTTTATTCAATTCGTTTAGAAGATAATAAAACGCAAGCTCTGAACCGATAGCATCCGCATCGGGATTAACATGAGTAGAGAGGATAAATCTTTTATTTCTTTCAATAGTTTTTTTTAGTTCAACAAAAGTCATTTAACGCCTAAAATTTGTTCTGAAAACAATAAAGGCGAAGAAGACTTCGCCTTTATTACAATTAGCTAATAATAAATTAATTAACTTCCCAAGTACCGGGAGAATAAAGAAGTGATTTTAATGTACCCTTACCTTTTTTCTCTGTTACGTGCTCTATTTGACTTGTTAAACCTTCGTTATATGTAGGTTTAGTAATCTGTCTAAAAATACCGATAGGAGTCGGCATTCCCGGCATTTCTGTAAAATGTGCCAAGATACTTGCTCTTACAGGAGATGAATCAAATTCATCATGAATCCATAAATCATTAATTGAATTATTAGGATCATTTAGATCAACTATAACAGGACGAAATCCATCAAGTTTAATTCCCTTTTCATTATTCTTCCCGAAAACTAATGGTTTATCGTGAGTCATGACAACAACATTATCTGCTTTAGATTCTTTATCGGTAAGGTGCTCAAAAGCACCATCATTAAAAATATTACAATTCTGATAAATCTCTAAGAACGCAGTTCCTTTATGTTCTGCGGCACGCTTAATCATCTCCTGAAGATGTTTAGGGTCTCTATCTAAAGAACGAGCAATAAATGTAGCTTCGGAACCAAGAGCCAGCAATGGCGGATTAAATGGATAATCAACGCTTCCATAAGGCGAAGTTTTCGTAACCTTTCCTTTCTCAGAAGTCGGTGAATATTGCCCTTTTGTCAATCCATAAATTTTATTGTTGAATAAAAGAATCTTGAGATCAACATTCTTACGGCATGTATGAATGAAATGATTACCGCCGATAGAAAGAAGATCGCCATCACCCGTAGCTACCCACACTGATAATTCAGGGCGAGATAATTTTAGACCCGTTGCAATAGCTGTGGCTCTTCCATGAATTGTATGAAATCCATAAGTATTCATATAATATGGGAAACGGCTCGAACATCCTATACCCGAAATCCAAACCATATTCTCTTTTTTGACTCCGATATCAGGGAATGTTCTCTGCACTTGAGCAAGTACCGAATAATCACCACAACCCGGACACCATCTTACATCTTGATCAGATGCAAAATCTTTACTTGTATATTTTATTTGGTTAGTATCTATTTTCGTTTCAACTTTAGTTTCCATTATTACCTCCAAGAATTTCTACTATCTTGTTTTGAATTTCACTTGATTTGAATGGCAGTCCTTTTATTTTTGTCAATGATTTAGTATCAAGAAGCAATTCTGCTCTCAAAACTTTTGCCAATTGACCTAAATTTAATTCAGGGATAAGAACATTCTTAAAGCTATTGAGAACCTCCGCTAAATTTTTAGGGAACGGGAATAGATGTTTTAAATGAGCTTGTGAAACTTTATGCCCTGCTTCTCTTGCTTTTACAACCGCCTCTGTAATCGCTCCATAAGTTCCTCCCCATCCAAGTACAAGCAACTCTCCTTCTTGCTCAAAACTGACTGCTAAATCGGGGACGTCCTGCTGAATTTTCTGAACTTTTGCAGCTCTTAACCTAACCATAAATTCATGATTATCCGGATCGTAACTTACATTGCCTGTAATATTAGCTTTTTCAAGTCCGCCGATTCTATGTTCTAATCCCGGAGTTCCCGGTACTGCCCAAGGCCTCGATAAATTTTCATCTCTTAAATAAGGGAAAAATCCTTCCTTTTCGGTTCTATAAGAAACAGGAATTTCAGGAATTGAATCAGGATCAGGTAATTTCCATGGCTCACTGCCATTTGCTATATAACCATCACTTAATAAAATTACGGGAGTCATATATTTGAGTGCTATCTTAGCTGCCTCTAATGCAGTAAAGAAACAATCGCTCGGTGTGGATGCTGCAATAACAGGGATTGGAGCTTCTCCGTTTCTACCATAAATGGCTTGGAATAGATCCGCTTGCTCTGTTTTAGTCGGCAGACCGGTACTCGGTCCACCTCTTTGAATATTAATGATGACTAAAGGTAATTCAGTCATCACGGCTAATCCCATTGCTTCAGTTTTAAGTGCCATACCCGGACCAGATGTAGTGGTGATAGCAAGTGAACCGCCATACGAGGCACCAATTGCAGATGTAATTCCCGCAATTTCATCCTCAGCTTGGAATGTCTTAACTCCAAAATTTTTATAGCTAGATAGGTATTGCAAAATATCAGTCGCCGGAGTAATAGGATATGAACCAAGAAATAATGGTAAACCACTTTTAATAGATGCTGCGACGAACCCCAAAGCTATTGCTTCATTCCCTGCGATATTTCTATAAACACCTTTGGGCAGAGAAGCCGGTTCTACTACATATCTAGTAGTAAAAGTCTCCGTTGTCTCGCCATAATAATATCCTGTTTTTAATGCCTTCTCATTTGCTTCGGCAATATCTTGTTTCTTTCCGAATTTTTCATATATCCATTTAACTGTGGGTTCAATTGGTCTATTAAAAATCCAATACATTAATCCCAATGCAAAGAAATTTTTGCATCTATTAATATCCTTATTAGAAAGTGGACTCTCTTTTAATGCAGTAGCATTCAATGTGGTAATTGCAACTGGATAAACTTTATAATTTGAAAGCAGAGCTTCATCCTCTAGTGGATTGCTCTCATACTTTGCTAATGCAAGATTCTTAGAATCGAAGGAATCAGTATTAACTATAATAGTTCCGCCAAGTTTAAGATCTTTTAAATTTATTTTTAATGCAGCCGGGTTCATAGCCACTAATACGTCCGGAGTATCTCCAGGAGTATAAATGTCGGCTGAACTGAAGTGAACTTGAAACCCACTCACTCCATAAAGAGTACCCGCAGGAGCACGAATTTCAGCAGGATAATCGGGTAGTGTACCTAGATCATTTCCAAAAAGTGCAGTTGTATCACTGAATTGACTTCCGGTCAATTGCATTCCATCACCGGAATCGCCTGCAAAACGAATTGTAACTTCTTTAAGATTTTGTAATTCTTTTTCTAAAATTTTTTCTTCTCTCATTATTACTTCTCTTGTTTTTTTAAGTAACAAAAATTAGTTAGACCAAAATAGGAAACACATATAGTATAAGCAATTTTTTCGGATTAATAAGCTTTTTGCATGATTTTTATGAACTCATCAGCATTCACAAAACCTGTAAGCCGTTCTAGTTCATTACCCTTAGAATCGATAATCAAAACAGTCGGCATGCCTACAATATTAAACTTATTAGCTATTTTCACCGTCTCTTCTGAAAGTGTCTTTGTCATATCAGCTTTTATCATAACAAACTTTTTGCTTAATTCAATCACGCGCTTATCAGAAAATGTTTGTTTATCCAATTCCTTGCAAGGAATGCACCAATCGGCATAAAAATCTATTATTATAGGTTCTCCTTCATTAATTGAATTTTCATAAATCGATAAATCAAATTTATTCCATTGAATTGAATTATCGCTTTTGTGAAAAATAAAATATATTAATGTGGCTAAAGCAACGAAACCAATTCCATAACCGAATGTTTTTATATTTTTAATAAGATAATTCCTCATATATTGATACAAATATAATTATGTATTTATTACAAAAACAGGCAAATTAAAATCGCTAATTTCGCTTCCAGCCATTCACGATTGGGAATCTTCTCCCATATCCGAATGCTTTTGTCGATACTCTTAGAACAGGTGCTCCCTGCTTTCTTTTAAATTCGTTCAAGTCAACTAGTCGGAGTGTCTTCTTTACCATCTCCTCGTCTTTTACCAAATCGATAATCTCTTTTATCTCTTTCTGTTCTTCTAGATACATTTTTAAGACTCTATCTAATTGATCATAAGGAGGCAGAGAATCTTGATCTTTTTGTTCAGGTCTTAATTCTGCCGAAGGAGCTTTATCAATTATATTTTGCGGAATAATTTCTTTTTTCCTATTGATAAAATTGCATACTTCATAAACCTGAGTTTTATAAAGGTCTCCGATAACAGCAAGTGCCCCCGCCATATCTCCATAGAGTGTAGCATAGCCGGTGGCGATTTCAGATTTATTTCCGGTAGTGCAAAGCAGGTATCCAAATTTATTAGAGTATGCCATTAAATAAAGTCCACGTATTCTTGATTGCATATTTTCTTCTGTTACGTCCGGTTTCCTCTCCGCGAAAGGAGTTCTAAGTTGGCTTAGGATTGAATCAAAAACTGGTTGTATAGAAACGAGATCACTGCTAATCCCAAGATTATTAATCAGAGATTCAGAATCTTTAATACTACCCTCTGATGAATATTTTGAAGGCATCATAACCACGTGAATGTTTTCTTTACCGAACGCTTCTACCGCTATATAAGTAACTAGCGCAGAATCGATTCCTCCGCTTAAACCTACTAATGCTTTTTTGAATCCGGTCTTTAATCCATAATCTCGCAATCCAAAAATTAATGCAGATAATACCTCTTCGGGAAAACTTTTTTCTATCTCTGTTATCGGTTCATACTTTACTTCTGTATCAAAGATAATTGCATCCTCGGCAAAGGATTTACCTAAGCGCAATAAATTACCATTCTTATCGAAGCACATACTTGCTCCGTCAAAGATCAGATCTGTCTGAGCACCAGCACAACAGCAATATACCAAAGAGACATTATCTATTTTTGCTAGCATCGAAAGCATCTCTAATCTTTCTTTCCTTTTACCATAAGCATAAGGACTAGCAGAAATATTAATGATTAATTCCGCACCTTGATTTACTAAATCTTGAATAGGATCGGTCGGATATCTTCTCTTCTTCCAATAATCTGCATCATTCCAAATATCCTCACAAATTGAAATACCCAACTTCGTACCCCTATATTCATATACACTAACACTCTTAGAGGATTCAAAATAACGCACTTCATCAAAGACATCATAATTCGGAAGCAATGTTTTATTTTGTGTAAATTGGATATCCCCATCGAAACATAAAAGAGCAGAATTATATACTCCCGTTCCTATTAAGTCTTCATAGTCTTCGGTGATAGAACCAAAAATTAATGCTACCGAGGATGTAATAGAAGCAATCTCTTTGGCAGCCTTATTGACTAAGTCTCTAAATTCTTTTTTCTCAACTAAATCCAGTGGCGGATAGCCGCACAGAGCAAGTTCGGGGAATATTACTAATTCTGCACCTCGATTAATAGCATCGAAATAACCGGCAATAATTTTTTCTTTATTCCCTTTTATATCTCCAATTAAGGAGTTAGTTTGATTTAATATTATCTTCATTTTTCTAATTTTTATTTAGCTTTGTAAGTTACCGAAGTTAAAAACTTTATTCAACTCGAATTATTTCTCTCTTCCCAAAAGTCATTGCAAATATTTTTTTGTTAATGGCAAAACTTTTTTTAGTTACCACCGTCTTAAGTAATGAAACCAAAACCAAATAGGTGTGAAATGAAAGAGAGACTATTTAGAGCCAGAAAAAACAAAATCATTGCCGGAGTTTGCAGCGGATTGGGTGAATATTTTAATATAGACCCCGTAATAGTTAGGATTTTATTCGTTGTTCTTACAGTAATGAATGGTATTGGCATCCTCATATATATTTTACTATGGATAATGGTGCCTGAAGAAAGCTTTGAAAAAGCATTCGGATTAAATAATGATGTACCGCATGCAAATCCATTTGATGAAAAATCAGCCGGAGATCAATACTCAGCAGAAAGTACAGCATCGAATACCGGAACTTCTGATAGCAGTTCGGTTCCTAACTTCGATATCCCTATTCAGAAAAGAACAGATGGTCGTTTGATTGCAGGGAGTATTTTAATAATTATTGGAGCTATATTCTTAATCGATGATATAATCCCTTCTTTCGATTTTAGCGATTTATTTCCTATATTGTTGATTTTAGCAGGTGCATTTTTCATCTATAATTCAAAAAAATAAAAGAGTGAATAATATGAAAAGCGGACAATTATTTTGGGGTGTGTTTTTCTTAACACTCGGCGGTCTTTTCTTAATGACCAGAGCAGATATTATTAATAGCGATTTTAATTTTGTATTTGACCTTTGGCCCTTCTTCTTTATTCTTTGGGGCGTAATGGTAATTTTCAAAGATGGTATTATGAAGTCGGTGATCAGTGCAATTTTTGGATTGTTCGTGGCTCTAATGATCTTTGGATTTGCCTATAATATTTATGACGAAGTCTATCCTGAATTTGATGATTTTGATAGTAAAGGAAACTATTCCGAAAATTATTATCAGGAATTTGATTCTAATATAACGAGCGCAAGAATGACAATTTCCACCGGAGCCGGAAGATTGAATCTCGAAGGCGGCTCTACCGGATTAATTAGCGGGGATGCCAAAGGAAATCTTGCAGGTTATGATTTTTTAGTTAATACTTATGACTCTACTGCCGAAATTGATATCGATTATGAGAATAATCACTTTAATATTTTTCATGGCGATACAAAAAACGATCTGTTATTAAAACTCAATAATAATCCTTCATGGGATATTACGCTAAATGTCGGTGCAATAAACGGGAAACTAGATTTAAGTGATTTATTAATAAATCGATTAGAATTAAATACCGGCGCTTCTAAATTATATGTTAAGCTAGGTGATAAAGCTGCTCTTACTGAGGTAAATGTAGAAATGGGTGCTACTTCATTCGAGCTTCAAGTGCCTTCAAATGTCGGATGTAAAATTACAGCCGAATCGGTTCTTTCTAGTAATGATTTTAAGGATTTCATAAAGAAAGACAAACATACTTATGAGACGGAAAATTATGATTCAGCAACAAAGAAAATAAATATTTCGATTGATGGTGGCTTCACAGCGTTTGATGTGAGGAGATATTCAAAATAGGCTATACAAATAATTTGGTGTGTAATTAATTATATAAATGATAAAAAGCATTCAAGCATTATACCGATAAATGAAAAGTATAAATATATTTATTGATTGGGATTAAGTAGAATGAAATGCTCATGCCTCTTGATGAATTATTTAATACAACTTTGAAAAGATTGACGATAAGTAGATTAATTCGCACCCTCGTTTAATTTTACTTATCCTTTTTATTTTGCAATTCCCAGGTCTTCATATAGGTCAACATATTAGTCATGCTGTGAATCAAGGATACCATCAATCCATGAACACCATCTTTATACCCTTTGCGGGATATGAATTGATTAAGAAAAGCCGCGAATGGATGAAGAACTAAATCGCCTTTTTTAACCCTTTTCCCTCTATATTTTTCTTCCGCTTCAAGAGTGGAATAATGATTAATTTTATTAATCGTTTCTGTTATTGAGCTATGAGTAAAATGGATTAAATCATTTTTTAATTTACCCCGTTCTCCTTCAGTCTCGTATCCTTCATGCACTTTTCTATCTGTAACTTTTGTAATGCTCTTTTTAAATAACCTTAATTGATAATCGGGATACCATTTGCAGGTAGTTATATGCTTACCCAGAAAATAATTCCGTCTAGGGATATAATATGAATCGTATTTATGACTATCGCAAAGTAAAGCAATGATTTCTTCTTTGAGTTCAGGTGTTACTCTTTCATCTGCATCAAGAGCTAAAACCCATTCATTTCTCACTTTGCTATTTCCAAATTTCCTCTGCTCCGAAAATCCGTTCCATCTATTCTGATAAACATTTGGCGTATATTCTAACGCAATATTAAATGTATTATCGGTACTAAAAGAATCGATTACAACAATCTCATCTGCCCATTTAACTGATTCTAAACAGTCGCGAATATTCTTCTCTTCATTACCGGCAATTATTAAAACCGAAATCGGATTCTTATTCATTAATCACCATTAATTTTTGGTAAATTGCAATAAATATTCTTTAATAAATCCGGTCAATTCTCCATCCATTACACCTTGCGTATCAGAAGTCTCAAAATCGGTTCGATGATCTTTTACAAGATTATAAGGATGAAAGACGTAAGAGCGGATTTGACTTCCCCATTCGATTCTCATTTTGCTCTTCTCGATTTCATCAAGCTCAGCCACTTGTTTCTCTCTCTCTAACTGATATAACTTCGATTTAAGCATACGCATTGCATTTGCCTTATTCTGCCCTTGGGAACGCTCACTTTGGCACGCAGCCACCGTATTTGTAGGTAAATGAGTGATTCTAACGGCAGTCTCAACTTTATTAACGTTCTGCCCACCTTTACCGCCGGAACGATAAGTATCTATACGTAAATCCGCCGGATTGATATCGATCTCGATTGTATCGTCAATTTCAGGGATCACAAAAACTGCCGCAAAGGATGTGTGTCTTCTTTTATTGGCATCGAACGGAGATATGCGCACCAATCTATGAACACCGTTTTCAGCTTTCAGATATCCATAAGCAAAATCACCTTCGATACTTAAAGTGGCACTTTTGATTCCCGCACCATCACCATCAAGTATATCGACAATCGCGACTTTATAACTATTCTTTTCGCAATATCTCACATACATTCTTAATAGCATCTCCGCCCAATCCTGAGCCTCCGTTCCACCCGCACCGGAATTTATTGTAAGGATGCAATTCTTATCATCATCCTTACCGCTTAACATTCCTTTCAATTCTACTTTCTCAATTTCATTTACTAAATCATCCAATTCCTTATCGATCTCTTCTTGAAAAGAATCATCTTTTTCTTCGGCAGCTAATTGAGTTAGTTCAGTTAAGTGCTTATGCTTTTCATTTAATATATTCCATGGATCAACCCAATTTTGCAAGACTTTAGCTTGCTGAAGCATTGATTGCGCATTTTTCTGATCATCCCAAAAGTTTGGAGCTTCGGAATGTCTTTGAATCTCAGCAATCTGATTTTCTTTGTCATCTAACTTAAAGATAACCTCGTAGATTCGTTAATCGGGAATTTATCTCTGATAGATATTTTATCTGTTCTTCGTACATCTATACTCTCCTAAATTTTTCAATTTTCTTCTTTCTTAAAATATACAATCAATTTGCTATCTTCAATTAATACGAAATTCTTTTTCAACAGAATCGGCAGCGAAACTTAAATCTTCTTTCGAGTTGACTTTTATCCATTTAATCTCTTTATCGGCATTGAACCATGTCATCTGTCGCTTAGCAAATCGCCTCGTATTTCTCTTGATTAATTCAATCGCTCTATCCAAACTAATTTCATCTTTTAGATAAGAGATAATCTCTTTATAGCCGACTGTATTAAGCGAATTGATCTTTTCGCTATATCCCATATCAAGTACGGATTGAACTTCATTAACTAAACCTTCATCAATCATTTTATCCACTCGAGATTCGATATTTTTATATAACAAATCTCTATCCCAAAGGAGTGCGTATTTTATGAATTGATAAGGTGATTCCCTCTTTTGTTCTTTCTGCAATTCCCAAATCGGTCTGCCTGTAACATGAAATACTTCAAGTGCCCTGATTACTCTTTTCCAATTCTGTGGCAGCATTTTAGAAGCACTTACCGGATCGACCTTTTTTAATTCATTATATAAAAATTCATTTCCCGACTTTTCTCTTATTACTTTTAATTCGGAAGTATAATTTTCATCATTTGCCTGTTCACTAAAGATACCGTCGGTTAATGCTTTAATATATAGTCCCGAACCACCCGCTACGATTGGAATTTTTCCTTTGGCAATTAGAGTTTCAATAATTTTTAGAGATTCTATTTCGAAAATACTTGCATTAAAGACTTCATCAGGATTATAGCAATCGATAAAATGATGCTTCACCTTTGATAATTCATCATAGTCTGGCTTGGCAGTTCCGATCGAAAGATACCTAAAAACCTGCCTGCTATCAGCGGATATAATTTCACTGCCTAATTTTTCGGCAAGTTTAATTGATAAAAAAGTTTTGCCCGAGCAAGTTGGTCCAGCAATTATTATTACCCTATTTTCCACCCTTCCCTACCGATTAGTGGAACAAATGAAAAATCGGGGACAATGGTTGTCTTGAAACTATCCACACCGGTCTTCTGAAGAATATGCATCTTCTGTGATTTTCTATCGCCGACAGGGATAATTAGTTTTCCACCCGGGGCTAATTGTTTTTTTAAGTTAGTAGGAATTTCGGGTCCACCAGCGGTAACAATAATTCCATCATAAGGAGCAAATTCATCCCAGCCAAGCGTACCATCGCTGCATCTTAATGCAATTCTATAACCTAGATTATCGAATAGCTGCGATGTTCTTAAATATAAATTGTGATTACGCTCGATCGAATATACTTTTGCTCCTAAGTAATTAAGTATTACTGCCTGATAACCGGAACCCGTCCCAATTTCGAGAATTTTATTTCCGGGCTGCGGATTCATCACTTGAGTCATGAATGCAACAGTATATGGCTGCGATATTGTCTGATCAAAACCAATCGGAAGAGCATTATCCGCATAAGCATGTCCGTGCAATGCCTGCGGAATAAATAGATGTCGTTCCACCTCTAAAAAAGCTTTTAATACTCTTTCGTTCGTTATTCCCTTCTCTCGGAGGGTCAATATTAATTCTTGTCTTTCTTTTTCGTACATTTGCTTATAAATAATTATTTAGTTTGTTAATTTGCAAAAAAAATCGGGTAATAAATAATAAATGGAAATAATTGCTGCACTTTCAGGTGCCTTTTTAATAATGGTGATGAGAATTTGTGATGTAACAATCGGAACTTTCAGAACTTTATTAGTGGTTCAGGGGAAAAAGTATGAGGCAGCAATTGCCGGCTTTTTTGAAGTTCTTATTTGGATTTATGCGATGCGTTACATCGTGGAGCACATGGATAAAAATATTAACCTTTTTGGTTATGCTGTCGGATTCGCTCTGGGTAATATTCTAGGTATCACGCTAGAACAATATTTCGCTATCGGTTATGTACAGGTAAATATTATATCTCTTCATTTCTCTGATAAAATTGCTACTGCTTTAAGAAAGCTAAAATATGGTGTAACGATTTTACCTGCCGAAGGTGGTACAGGCGGCACTTCAATTCTTATAGTTTTTTCTAAAAGAAAACATCAAAAGAAACTAATAGAAACCGTAGAGAAAATTGATGAGAAGGCATTTATTACAATTAATCAGGCACGTCCATATAGAGGATTCTTCCATGCCTCACGGAAATAAATCCTAAACTGAATCAACATTATTTCTTAATACTACTTTACAATTATGGGATATATTTTATAGATAATTTATGCTAAATTTGTGAGAAATTGTTTTTAATATCTTATATGAGAGTGGAATTTTGGAAAATTTTTTTGAGAAGGAAGTTGAATTAAGATATTTTGAGATGAATAAATTCGGAGAAGCTTCTCCGACCACCATTTTAACCCTCCTCGAAGAAACCGCCGCAGACCATTGCTATTCAATCGGTCATAGTTTATACGATCTCGAAAAACAAAATATCGGTTGGGTATTGATTTCAGGTATTATGAAAATGGATCGCTACCCAACTTATAAAGAAAAAATAAAAATCAGGACATGGCTTTCAAGTTACACTTCAATTAAAGGAATTAGAGAAAATATTATTTTTGGTGAAAATGGTGAGATAATTGGCAGAGCTAAAGGAGTTTGGATTTTCTTTGATATAAAAAGAAGACGACCGATTCAAATTTTTGATGCAATTAAAGAAAAATGGTCTCAATATGAAGAACTAAGCACCAATCATGATTTATCAAAAAAAATCGAAGCTAGCGACTCACTAAGCCTTGTAAAAGAGTTTATAATTAACCGCTATGATGTAGATTCATATCAACATGTAAATAACATACGATATTTACAATGGTTAATAGAATCAATTCCGGAAGAGATTATTGATAATTATTTTCTTCATTCGATTGATGGAAGATTTGTGGCAGAAGCTAAATATGGAGATACAATAATTTCATTTACTGAGAAAGATGAAAATGAAAATTCTTTTTTATGTTCTATTAAAAATAAGAGAGATAATAAAGTCTGCGCCTCAGCCATAACAATCTGGAAGGAAAGAGAAAATTTATAAAAAAACCTCGACTGCTGAAAGCTATCGAGGTTCTTTTTTGAGGTGCCGGTCGGATTCGAACCGACGAATAAAGGTTTTGCAGACCTTCCCCTTAAGCCACTTGGGTACAGCACCATGATTTCAATATAAGATAATATAAACTAAAAATCCGCACGGAGCGGACTTTTTTGGAGCGGGAAACGGGACTCGAACCCGCGACATCAACCTTGGCAAGGTTGCGCTCTACCAACTGAGCTATTCCCGCATTCATTTTTTTAAGAACTTTCTAAATCGAGTAGTAAATATAACATATCATTAATTATTTCGCAAGACCCGAAAACGAAATTAAGAGCAATATTTATTCATAACCTGTCGGTTGGGATTTCATTGCAAATTAAATGACAATACTTATAACCAACTTTTAGCCAAACAGTTATTAAAATATATTATAAATATTTTTTTAACTGATATTTTTCAGCATACGCTTTTCGTTCGGATTCGGAAATCGTATTCATAAAACTCTTCCAGCCCGGACAAAAATTGATATGCCATCTCCAAAAACGTCCTGCAAATGATTTTGGATTATTATCATATTTCGCTCTAAGCGGACATGATGCACATTTAATATCTGCCATTATTTCATCTCACTTTTTTGATTGTCTATAACTAATTTTACCTCTTCTTTCAATTGGTTTATATCTTCACAAAATGATTTGAAGTAACCGGGATTGATTGCCGGATTATTTTTTATTTTATATCCTACCATACCATAATTAATCAGCGGATTCTCCTTAGAAAATCGCTCCTTAATTAATTTATTCATATTCATTGTAATTAGTTCTTCGGGGATATTAGTAACTTTCTCACATATAATTGTAAGTACAGGTTTATAAAGAAGAAAGCTTTCTAAGGCTGTAATCCCATCCTCAGTTGCAATAAAATCTGCTTTTAGGTCTTTCTTTAATTCTTCTTGGATATTAACTGCATTTTTTCCAAGGATCAATACACAATTATCTGATTGAATTACAATATGATTTTGATTACTAATGAAATCTGTAAACCGTGCAACCATATCTTGAATTGTAAATGGTTTTACCAAAAAATCGGTAATCTGTAAACGTTTTAGATGAGCAAATGTTTGAGCATCTGATATTGCAGAAATAATAAAAACAGGGATATTCTTTAATTTATCGTTTCCTCGCAAAATCTCTAACATCTGAATTCCATTAAGTACCGGCATCGATATATCGAGAATTATTCCATCGGGAATAGATTCATTAATCATCTTCAATCCTTCTAATCCATTAATTGCCCGTTTAATATTAATATTAAATTTGGATCTTAAGATTGTCGCAAGCAATTTGAAAATATTGTCATCATCATCAATTATTAATATCGTTTTTTTTACATCCATTTTACTTTATTTTTTCCTCATCCTTCGGTTTTATAAAAAGTGAAGCTACAATTGATATTGTTAGTATCCCTAAAATAATAACTAATGAAAGAGCGGTTGGGAACTGTCCTCCATAAAGATTATTTAGCCAAGTCATTTTGAGTCCTACAAATATAAGTATTATACCGAGACCGTATTTAAGTAAAGTAAACTTATCAATTACACTAGCCAAGAGGAAGAATAAGGCACGAAGACCAAGTATAGCAAAAATATTGGAAGTGAAAACAATCAATGGTTCTCTTGTAATTGCAAAAATTGCAGGCACCGAATCTACGGCAAATATTATATCGCTTACTTCCAAAAATACTAAGCATACCATTAATGGCGTCATGTGCAATACTTTATTAATGCGAACAAAAAAATGATTACCATGTAAGCCGGATGTTACCGGAAAAACTTTTTTAAGCAATTTTATTATAGGATTTTTATCGGGATGGACTTCTTTTTCGGTTTCAAATAATATCCGAACTCCGGTGATAATCAGAAATATTCCGAATATTAATATAACGGCATGATACTGCATTAATACAGCACCGATAGAAATAAAAATAGTTCTAAAGACTAATGCTCCAATAATTCCGAAGAATAATACCCGATGTTGATATTTAGCAGGAATACCGAAAAATGAGAAAACAACAACAAATACGAAAATATTATCAACCGAAAGTGATTTTTCTATTACATAACCGGTAATAAATTCGAGAGCAGATTGATATGCGGCTTTTTCGGGCACAAAACCGGGAAATGCTAATAGACGTGCATCTGTACTAAATTTCCAATCGGCATAATAATAAAATCCGAGATTAAACAGGAGTGCAAGACTTATCCAAAAGATTGTCCAAAAAAGAGCTTCTTTAAATGAAACGGCATGAGATTCTTTATGAAATACTCCCAGATCGAGAGCTAACATCATCAGAACAAACAGTGTAAATACTATATAAAACATCCAATAGTCGTGCAAGGGAAAGTATAAAGCTTCTAATATCATCGATTCTATGTCCTATCTATAAATTCAAAATCAGAACTAAATATTTAATGTATATATCTAAAAAAATAATATTTGCCTTAGATAATTTACGAATAGTAAAAAATTACTATCTAGAATTATTATCGTATCTATTCGTATCTCTATTATCATCTAAGGAAATCCCATCTTCGATTCTTCTTGCTCCGGTAAATCTTTTTTTATAATATGCTTCATCAAGAGAAGATACAGTTACTCCAAGTGTTCTACTAGCATGAACGAATTGATTATCACCGAGATAAATCCCTACATGACCCGGATTTGACCTTCTTCTTGTATTAAAAAAAACAAGATCGCCAAAATGAAGTTCGTCTTTTGTAGATATCTTTTCGCCTATTCCAAATTGCTCCCTTGCGGATCTTGGGAGAGAAATTAATTCCGCTTTTTTAAATACTTCTAAAGTGAATGCAGAACAATCTATTCCAGTATCTGAATTTCCACCATACTTATATGGAGTATCTAAATATTTTACTACTTCATAAAGGATTTTTTCCCGAGTAGTCATAGCACTATTTAGATTATCGTAGTTACCATAATTGGCAAGCAGAATATTCTTATCAAAATCATTCAAGGGTATTGGAGGCTCATCGTCGAATTCGATATCTTGATCAATTAAGTCCTGCAGAGGCGGGGTAAAATCATCATTTTTTGAAGCTGTTTCGTTTTCGGCTGGCTTTGGAGTAGTATTACCATATCGAATTTTTTTTGTTTTTTTCCCTTTTGAATCGGGTGAACCATACCTTTCGGCATTAGTAGCCGCTCCGCAGCTTGTTAGTGTAAATACCAATAAAAAAAATATTATTAAAACTCTCATAATCCTCAACTATTAACCTAAATAAGATCTTAAATTTTTGCTTCTTGAAGCGTGTTTTAATCGCCTAATTGCTTTCTCTTTTATCTGTCTTACTCTTTCACGAGTTAGATTAAATTTTTCACCGATTTCTTCTAGTGTATATGAATGCTCGCCACCTAATCCGAAATATAACTTCACTACTTCTGCTTCTTTTTCTGTCAATGATGAAAGTGCCCTTTCTATCTCACTCTTTAGAGAACTGGTCATTAAATTCGCATCGGGAGACGGTTCATCATTGTTCTCCATGATATCCAATAAACTAGTTTCTTCGCCGCTTGAAAAAGGCGCATCCATTGAAATATGTTTACCGGAATTCCTTAGAGCATCAGCCACCTCATATATGCTTATATTTAATTCAGAAGCGATTTCATCGGCATTTGGTTCACGTTCATATTCTTGTTCTAAGTTAGAATATGCCTTGCCTATTTTATTTAATGCTCCAACTCTATTCAATGGAAGACGAACAATCCTAGATTGCTCAGCTAATGCTTGTAAAATAGTTTGTCTTATCCACCATACAGCATACGAAATAAACTTAAAACCTCTAGTCTCATCGAAACGATAAGCAGCTTTAATTAATCCAAGATTTCCTTCATTAATCAAGTCTCCTAATGAAAGACCCTGATTTTGATATTGCTTAGCCACACTCACTACAAAGCGAAGGTTAGCTTTTACAAGTTCTTCTAAAGCTTTGTGATCGCCTTTTTTAATCTTTAAAGCTAATTCAATTTCTTTTTCAGGAGTGATAAGATCTACTCTACCGATCTCCTGAAGATATCTATCTAAAGACTGACTTTCTCTGTTTGTGAATTGCTTTGTAATCTTCACATAACTGCCTATTTTAAGATTTTTCAGTATTTATTGAATCAATAATCCCGACAATTGAAGCGTCCACAGGAGCCATCTCCACATGAAGAGGAATAACCGCCTCACTTGAAGTCGCATAAAAAATTAATTCTCCAGGACCTGCTCCAATTGTATCTAAGGCAATAATCGGTTCGCCTATTTTCTCCATCTCCGAATTCAATGGCTGAACTAATTGCATTTTGAAACCTGTAATAGTTTCATATTTACGTGTAGCCCAAATTGTACCTATTACTCTTCCAATTAGCATTAGTTTTCAAGTATCTCTTTAAGCTGCTCTTTGACATTAATATCTAATTTATCAACAATTGCCATAATCACTGCATCCACCGGTTTATTTTTGGTGAATGTAGTCTGACGTGCCGAGCTTCCTTGAGCAACCAAAACAATTTCGCCAAATCCCGCACCAACTGAATCTACAGCAATAACAGTGGATTTTTGGGGTTCTAATTCTAAATTAACTTGTCTAACAATTAAAAACTTTGAACCGACTAGATTCTCATCCTTTCTTGTTGACCATACTGTACCTATTACTTTCCCAAGCAGCATTTAACCCCACGGTTTCTAGTAAAAATTTTTTTTGATTCTATAAACTATAAAAAACTATTATAAAAGGAAACTATCCCCTTTTAGAGAATTATTGACTTTGAAAAATTCAGCCACCGTCTGTGCAATATCAGAAAAGGTGCTTCTTCTACCAAGATCAATTCCATTTTTATTTTTTGCATAAAATAAAAGTGGCGTATATTCTCTGCTATGATCAGTACTCTTGGATGTAGGATCATTTCCATGATCTGCCGTGATGACTAATCGATCCGATTCATCCATTGAATCAAGTATCTCCGGCAGCCTATTATCAAATGCAATTAATGCTTTATAAAATCCTTCAGGATCATTTCTATGCCCATAATAAACATCAAAATCTACAAGATTAACAAATATTAAAGAGTTGTTATTACCTCTAAGCGATTCAATTACACGGCTAACACCTTCATCATTAGATTTCGAAACAACCTGAGTGGTTATACCTTTATAATTGAATAAGTCATTAATCTTTCCGATTGCAATTGTATTAATACCATTATTCTTTAGGTAATCCAAAATAGTGTCGGAGAATGGAGAAACAGAATAATCCTTTCTATTGGTCGTTCTTTTAAAACTTCCGGGTTCTCCTATAAACGGACGTGCAATTACTCTACCTACTTCATACTCTCCAACTAAAATTTGGTACCGGGCAATTTTGCAAATTTCATAGAGTTTATCAAGTCCAAAATATTTCTCATGAGCTGCAATTTGGAAAACAGAATCTCCGGATGTATAAACAATAGGAAAGCCGGTCTTTATATGTTCCTCCCCGAGTTTCTCAATAATCTCTGTCCCCGATGCAGGATAATTTCCTAAAATACCTTTTAGATTCGATTTGGAAATAAAATCATTAATAATATCTTCGGGGAATCCTTTAGGGAACAAAGGAAATTCTTTTGTGATCTCTAAACCTCCGATCTCCCAATGTCCAGTTGTGGAATCTTTTCCTTTTGAGACTTCAGTAAGCTTTCCATAAGATGAAAGCGGTTTATCAGACGGGGGAACACCTCTGATAGGGATTATGTTTCCTAGACCCATTTTCTCTAAATTTGGCAAACTCATACCGCCTAAATATTCACCCATATTACCGAGCGTATTGCTGCCCTGATCATTATAAAGGTTTGCGTCAGGAAGTTCTCCCACGCCTACCCCATCCAAAATGATTATAACAAAATTATTCATGTTTAATTTATGCTTTTAACTGTATTGCCGCCTTTTTCCACAGCTTTATTCAGGGCAAGTTCAGCATTATAAAGAAGGTCTTGTACTTCGATTTTATTATTCGCCGCAGCTACTCCAATTGAAACAGTAAATGTGGTTTGTCTTGAAACTACTGCGATCGGTTTGCGTGCAATTTTCAATCTTAATTTTTCTGACCATAAAAAGACATCTTTTGTGCTGTAATTGAAGAAATAAACAGCAAAAATTCTCTCATCCATTCTCCCTAATAGGTTCATAGGTGTCATCTCTTCTCTAATTAATCTTGAAATCGATTGCAATACTTTAGGGAAAGGATTCCCCTCGAATAATGAATCTTGTTCAATAAAATCATCGATTTTTATTAAGGCTATTGCGCCTTGGATAGCTAATTCCTTTGCTTTTACGAGATCAACGGTGAGTCTTTCTATAAAATGATTCTTGGTTAATGTTCTAGTTTCTACATCTACTGTCAACAAACTTTTTACTAACTGATAATTAATATTGGTGTGAAAGATAAAAGAAAACATCTTAAGAACATTTTTTAAAAAGCCGACATCGTCATTTGAAAAGAAACTTTTCTTCAAAGTTTCAAAACATATTAATCCATAAACTTTTTCATCATAAACAAGGGGAATTACAAGAAAAGAACCATCAAAGCTTATGTCTTCACTTGGGTCGAATCGAGGAAAGTCGGAAGCAGAAGTATCGTCAATTTTTACCGGTAATCCGGTCATAATAGATTTCCCTGCTAATGTACCATTTAAATCAATTTCGAATCCTTCTCCTAAATATTTCAGAGATGTTTTATTTATTACTTTAGTAATCTTAAACTTATTCTCAATTGAGTTATATGTTACTAAACTATAAACGTCATACTGGGTAAGAGAATTTACTGCATTCTCTAATGCGGAATATACATCAGCATCACTTTCATATTTACGGTCTTGGCTTAAGAAAGAAATCACTGCCCTTAACCGCTGATCAATTAGATTTTCGGTATGCTTCTCTTCAAACAAAGAAACAATTATAGATATTACTCTTACAACTCTACCTAATTGGAATATTGTTTCCACTCCATAAGCATCATTATTTTTACTATCTATGGCAAGAATACCAATGAATTCGGAATTATAAAAAATTGGAACTCCGACAAAACTTTTAATTGACTGCGGGCTTAAATAATAACGCAATACGTCTGGTTCTGCTGTTAATGAAATGTCTGTTAATAGTTCGGGTTCTTTATTTAATACAATTTTACTTAGTATATCATTTTCAAGATCAAATTTCTTTTTTACTATTTGATCACTTGATGATTCAATTCTATCTAGAGATATCTTTTTTGTTCTTGGATTATAGAGGAAAAAAAGAGCTGAATGAGCAAGAAAAGAGAACTTAACTACATGTAATATTTTCTCGATTACAAATCCGAACTGATCTCCTTGATTTATATTATCAGGAATTTTTTCTTCAACTATTTTATAGAATTCTTCTTTATAATCCGGAGGTAAATTTTCTAATCCGCCGAGATTCTTCGGATTGTCTATAATATCATTATCTATATTATATTTGGGGTTGAGAGTCTTTTTTAATATTACAAATCCTTCCCCATCCTCTTTATTAAAATCATTATAATTTGATTGATGAGTATCAGATTCAGCTTCTTCTTTATAAATATTGGGTTCATTAATATTAGATACTAAATGACCAACAGAATCCCTTAAGAAAATTATAAATCCGATCGAAATGGTGAGTATAATAGCCGCTGCTATTCTTATATATGTATCTTCAAGTAATATTATGCATGCAACTAATATTAGGATTGCAAAAAATGTGAATAATCTTTTTATATTTTTTTTGTTTAGTTGCATTTAAAAATATGATCGGCTGTTTTGTTAGAAATATAAAACGAATAATACTAAACTTTACAATTAATTTCATTAGTTAAAAAGTCGTGAAAGCATATTTACAATTTCTTTTTTGCCCACACCGGTAACACTCGAGAAATGGAAAAGATTATCTCCATAACTCAGATTAGGAAAGAATTCTTTAATATTCTTTTTTGCTGCTGATAATTCTGATTGCTTTAATTTATCTATTTTATTTAAAATGATTATATAAGGAATATCATTATGAATTAAATATTCATTTAATTCAAAATCCGGTTCCATTGGTTTATGACGCGAATCAATTAGATGAATAGCTATTCTTTTATCTACTTTTCTTTCAAAAAAATTATTGACCATTTTTTTCCAAGAATCTCTTTCACTCTTACTTACTTTAGCATAACCGAATCCGGGAAGATCAATCATAAAAAAATTATTGTCAACTAAGTAATAATTAATCGAGCGAGTTTTGCCGGGAGTTGAGCTAGTCTTCGCCAAATTTTTTTTATTAAAAAGAGTATTGATAAAAGAAGATTTACCTACATTTGATCTGCCGCATAGTATAACCTCCGGCAATTCTTCAGTCGGTACTTCAGATAACTTATAAACTGGTTTTAAAAATATTATATCTTTCATAAAATAAAAAAAGAGCAGCGTTTAAGGAACAAACGTCTGCTCTTTTATAATCCTTAATTTTTTAAGGAAACTAGACAGTCTTATTTGCTATTTGTGTTTTCTTAGCGGAAGATTTTGCTTTAGTGGATACAGATGCTTTTTCCTTTTTAGGTTTAGCTTCTTTTTTTACTTTTGCTTCTTCCTTAGCTTCAGCTTTATCGGCTTTAGCTTTAGCAGATTTTTCTTTCTTCTCTTTGTCTGCCGGTTCTTCGTTCTTCTTAGCTTTTGCCTTTTCAATCGATATCTCTGAGAAATCAACCAATTCAATTATAGCCATCTCAGCTGCGTCTCCAAGTCTCTGTCCAAGTTTTACAACTCGTGTATAACCACCGGGACGATCACCAACTTTCTCGACAATAGTAGTAAACAATTCCTTTACTAACTCTTTATCATTAATATCTTGAGCTGTTACTCTTCTATTAGCAACTGAATCAACTTTAGCTCTCGTAATCATCGGCTCTACATAAGTGCGTAGTTCCTTTGCTTTAGCTAATGTAGTTTTTATTTTTTTATGTTTTAGAAGTGCCATAGCTAAGTTTCTTAATGTAGCCGCTCTATGACTGGCAGTTCGTCCAAGCTTTCTTCCTTTAATTCCGTGTCTCATTTAAAACTTCTCCAGGTATGAACTAATTTTTATCTGATTTTTCTTTAATGTATTTATCAACGTCCATACCAAACTCAAGATTATAATTTTCAACAATCTCAATTAATTCGGCTAAGGACTTTCTTCCGAAGTTTCTGAATTTAAGCATTTCGCTTTCATCACGTCTTACTAAATCAGCTAAATATTTTATATTAGCAGCCTTGAGACAATTATGAGAACGGACGCTTAATTCGAGATCGTCAACACTTGTAGTCAAGATTTTTCTGATTCTCTCTGTTTCAGCATCTTCTTTGCTTTCTTCTTTTTCTTCTTCTTGTTCGTTATCGAAATTAATAAATAAATTTATATGATCTTTAAGAATCTTAGCGGCTCCGGACAATGCTTCTAGTGGAGTAATTGAACCATCTGTTCTTATATCAAGAGTTAATTTTTCATAATCATTCTTTTCGCCGATACGAACATTTTCGATGTCATATTTAACATTCACAATCGGAGTAAAAATAGAATCAATCGGGATTATACCAATTGTTTGATCCGGTATTTTTTGTTCGATTGAAGGAACATATCCTTTACCAATACCAAAACGTAATTCTATATTAAATTTTGCATCACCTGTCAGAGATGCAATATGCTGATCGGGATTTAATATCTCGATATCAGGGCATGCTTTCTGAATATCTGCTGCGGTGAATTCTTTTGAACCATTTAAAGACAATTCACATGAAGTGGTTTTCTTGTTGTTTATTCTTAATCGTACTTTTTTGAGATTAAGAATAATTTCGGTTACATCTTCGACAACTCCGGGAACGGTAGCAAATTCATGCAAAACACCTTCAATCTTTACTGCCGTAAAAGCAGCTCCGGTTAATGATGATAATAATACCCTTCTTAAAGAATTACCTAATGTAACGCCAAAACCTCGTTCTAATGGTTGGATAAAAATTCTTCCAAAATCAGTAGAATTAGAGGAGTCATCAATTACAACACCTTCAGGAATTTTTATAAACGGATAGCTCATTTAGTATCCTCTTTATTAAATTTCAAATTACTTAGAATATAACTCAACAATTAATTGCTCGTTTGCAGTCAATGGAATATCTTCTCTTTCAGGTATTTGAATAAACGAACCTGCCAGAGCAGCTTTATCAACTGTGAGCCAATTGTATGCGTTATCTTTTGTTTTTCTTAATGAATTATGAATAACATCAAGTTTTTTGCTGTTATCGCGAACACTAATCTTATCTCCCGGTTTCAATAAATAGGAAGGGATATTAACAAGTGTATTATTTACAGTAAAGTGGCGATGAGTAATCAACTGACGCGCAGCTTTTCTTGATGGAGCAAAACCAAGACGGTAAACTGTATTATCAAGTCTTCTTTCAAGAAGCTTAATTAAGTTAGTACCGGGAATACCTTTCATCTTGTTAGCTTTATCAAAAAGATTTTCAAATTGTGTTTCTAAAATACCATAAATTCTTTTAACTTTCTGTTTTTCACGTAACTGAAGACCATACTCCGAGAATTTAGCTCTGCGTGACTGCCCATGCTGACCCGGAGGATAGTTTCTTTTTTCTATCGGGCATTTCTCAGAAGTACATTTAGAACCCTTTAGAAATAATTTTTGTTTTTCTCTTCTGCATAATTTGCAGCTAGAACCTGTGTATCTTGCCATCTAAATTTTCTCCTATTAAACTCTTCTACGTTTTGGTGGTCGGCAGCCATTATGTGGTATAGGCGTACTGTCTTTGATTGATAATATTTGTAATCCGGCAGTATTAAGAGCTCTGATGGCAGCTTCTCTACCCGAGCCGGGTCCTTTTACAAATACATCAATTTTTCTCAAACCCAAATCGTATGCTTCTTTTGCTGCTGCTTCTGCGGTTACCTGAGCTGCAAAAGGAGTGTTCTTTCTTGAACCCTTAAATCCGTTTTTACCAGCAGATGACCATGAAATTGTATTTCCGTAAATATCTGATACAGTTACAATGACATTATTAAATGAAGCTTTCACATGAGCCACACCAACAGCATCAACATGGACTTTTTTCTTTGTCTTTTTAGCAACTTTAGCCAAATCTAACTCCCTTTGAAATTATTTATTACTACTTCTTAGCCGGAGTTTTTTTCTTGCCGGCTACAGTTTTACGTTTACCTTTACGAGTTCTGGAATTGGTCTTAGTTCTTTGACCTCTAACAGGGAGACTTCTTCTATGACGTACTCCACGATAGGAACCAATATCCATCAATCTTTTAATATTTTGTTGAATTTCACTTCTTAAAGCACCTTCAACTTTGTGATCCGAAGTCATAATTGTACGTATCTGTGCAATTTCTTCTTCAGTTAATTCATTTACTCTCTTTTCCGGATTAACACCGGCTTTTTCGAGTATGTCATAAGAAGTTTTCCTGCCTATACCGTAAATATAGGTCAATCCGATAAAAACTTTTTTTTGTTTTGGTAAATCGATACCAGCTAAACGAGCCAAATCAATAGCCTCCTAATTAGGGTTTAACCTTGTCTTTGTTTATGTTTTGGATTCTTGCAGATTACTCTTACAGTCCCTTTTCTCTTAATTATCTTGCAATGTTCGCATATTTTCTTAACAGATGCTCTAACCTTCATTTCTTCTCCGTTATTTGTACCTATATGTAATTCGACCTTTATTTAAATCATAAGGAGATAATTCAATTGCTACCTTATCACCCACTAATATCTTTATAAAGTGCATTCTCATTTTACCGGAAATATGGGCAAGAATTTCATGTCCATTTTCCAACTTCACTTTGAAATGTGCATTTGGCAATGTATCAGATACAATCCCGTCAACTTTTATTGAACCTTGTTTAGCCATAATTTAGCACTTAGTTAAAATTTCCGGTTTTCCATTTATTATTGCAACCGAATGCTCGAAATGAGCAGAAGCTAAACCATCAACCGTATGAACAGTCCAGCCATCGTTTGCAACACTTACTTTGTGTGAACCTAAGTTAATCATAGGTTCGATCGCAATAGTCATTCCTTCTTTGAGCAAAGCACCGGTTCCACGTTTTCCGAAGTTTGGAATCTGTGGAGACTCGTGAAGATATTTCCCCACTCCATGCCCACATAAATCCCTTACCACCGAGAAACCATATTTTTCTACATGCTCTTGCACAGCAGCAGAAATATCACCTACTCGATTCTTTGGAATCGCTTGTTCAATCCCAAGATACAAACTTTCTTCGGTAATTTTCATCAAAAGAGCTTTCTCTTGAGAAATTTCTCCGATTGCAACCGTTAAAGCTGCATCACCGAAATAGTGATCTTTTTCTACTCCAACATCAATAGAAATAATTTCACCTTCGCGAAGTTTTCTATCACCGGGAATCCCGTGAACGACTTCATCATCAATTGAAGAACAAATAGTACCCGGAAAATCAAATGAACCGGCTTGCGAATATCCTTTGAACGCCGGAATACCATTATTACTTAATATATAATCTTCTGCTATTTTATCTAATTCCAAAGTCGTAACACCCGGCTTGGAATAACTCTTTACTAATTGTAGAGTTTCCGCTACAATCCTACAACTTTCTCGTATCTTATCAATCTCTTTTTTTGTCTTAATTATTACCACTTAAATTACGCCTAAGACCTTCTGCTTCTCATTTTGCCTGATTTCATAAAACCATCATAATGACGCATTAATAAATGGGATTCAATCTGCTGCAATGTATCCAATGCAACTCCCACCATAATCAATAAACTTGTACCGCCAAAAAATGAAGCGAAACTACCTGAAACACCAAACTTTGCAATAAATGATGGCATAACTGCTATTATTGCCAAGAATACTGAACCCGGTAATGTAATTTTAGTTAAAATATTATCTATAAATTCTGATGTCTGTTTGCCAGGTCTAATACCCGGAATAAATCCACCTTGTTTTTTCATATTCTCAGCTACATCCTGCGGATTAAAAGCTATTGCAGTATAAAAGTAGGTGAAGAATATGATCATTAATGCATATATAAAAGCATAAACCAGTGAAGTATGATTAAAATAACCTGCAATACTTGCTACAAATTCATTATTTGGGAAAAACGATAACAATGTAGCCGGTAAAAACATAATTGCCTGAGCAAATATGATTGGCATCACACCCGCAGTATTAACTCTTAATGGAATATATTGAGTTACACCGCCATAAACTTTTCTTCCCACTACTCTTTTAGCATATTGAACAGGGATTCTTCGAGTGCCTTGAGTAACTAGTACCACACCGGCAATTACAAGTACCATTATTACTAAAATGACAACTTCAACTACTATATTTCTTTGACCTGCGGCAATTAATCTATATTCATCAATCAATGCAAATGGGAAACGATTGATAATACCAATGAAGATTATTAAGGAAATACCATTTCCAATACCTTTATCGGTAATCTGTTCACCTAACCACATTGTAAATACAGTACCCGCAACAAGAAGAACGATAGTAGATAATGTCCACGTAATACCTCTTACTGCTTCTGGAACAATAGGCATATTATTTACTTGAAGACTCATCAAGTGAATAGTAACACCCCAAGATTGAAGCGCAGAAATAAGGACAGTTCCGTATCGGGTGAGCTGTGTAATTTTCTTTCTTCCGTCTTCACCTTCTCTCTGAAGTTTTTGGAAGTAAGGTATTACCGCTCCACCTAACTGTATGATAATAGAAGCACTGATATATGGCATAATGCCAAGTGCTAAAATAGCTGCATTAGAAAATGCACCACCCACAAATAAGTCATATAAACCAAAAAGACTATTTGCAGACTGATTTTTCATCGCCTCTGAAAGTAATGATGTATCAATTCCGGGCAATGTAATGTGCGCACCTATGCGTACTATTAATAGAAGTGCGAGAGTATATAAAATTCTCTGACGCAGTTCATGAATTTTGAAAATATTTCTAAAGGTTTCCTGTACAGTAGCCATTAAATTTTTATCTCTTTAATTGTTCCACCAGCGGCTTCAATTTTTTCTTTTGCAGTAGCACTAAAAGCATGAGCTTCTACATTTAATTTAACTTTTAAATCGCCATTACCCAAAACTTTATATGGAGCACCGGCTTTTGATATTAAGTTGTTCTTATATAATGTTACAGCATTTACTACACCATCTTCAAATTTTTTATTTTCTACAAGCATTTGCAATTTAGCTAAATTAACTATTTGAAAATACACTTTGAACGGGCTATTGAATCCACGTTTAGGAATTCTTCTCTGCAAAGGCATCTGACCACCTTCAAACCAAGCTCTATGCTTAGCACCTGAACGTGAGTTTTGACCATTCATACCTTTTGTAGAGGTTCCACCATGTCCTGAACCTTGTCCACGTCCAATTCTTTTTACTTTTTTTACAGAACCTTCTGCAGGTTTCAAATTACTTAAAATATCCATTTAATCCTCTTTATTCTTCAATTTCCTCTACTTTAACAAGATGCGATACTTTCTTTATCATACCTCTGATCTGAGGAGTATCATTTTTTGTAACTGAATAATGGGGTCTGCCCAATCCGAGAGCTTCAATAGTTAATTTCTGCCCTTTTGGTCTATCAATAACACTTTTTGTCTGCGTAACTTTTAATTTCTTAGCCATAGAATCCTCAATTATAAATTAAACAATTCATTAACTTTCATACCACGTTTGTAAGCCATAGAACGAGCATCAACAAGATTTAGAAGACCCATTAAAGTAGCTTTAACCTGATTATGAGGATTACTAGAACCGAGAGATTTGGTTAGGATATCCTGAATGCCGGCAGATTCAAGAACAACACGAACACCACCGCCCGCAATTACACCCGTACCCGGAGTAGCTGGTTTTAATAATACTCTTCCGGCTCCAAATTTTCCAATTATGGTATGAGGTACAGTTCCTTTAATAATTGGAACTTTATATACGTTTTTCTTAGCATCATCCACACCTTTGGAAATAGCATCGGTTACTTCATTTGCTTTACCCATACCAATACCCACATGTCCATTACCATCGCCAACTACAACAATAGCGTTAAAGCTGAATCTTCTACCACCTTTAACCACCTTAGCAACTCTATTGATATGAACAATCTTTTCTTTGAGATTATCTAAGCCTGAAACTTTTTTGTACTTTAAATTCATTTCACTCTATTCCGATTAAATTCATCTTAAAATTGAATTAATATTTGGCTGCCGGGGGAGGATTCGAACCTCCACATACGGCTCCAAAGGCCGCTGTCCTGCCATTAGACGACCCGGCAGTATAATTTATTAAAACTTCAAACCGCCTTCTCTTGCACCTTCTGCTAATGCTTGTATTCTGCCATGATATTCATAGCCACTTCTGTCGAATACTACAGCCTCGATTCCTTTTTCTATTGCTATCTTCGCAATATATTTCCCGACTAATTTGCTCTTGGCAACTTTGGTCTTTGTATTTTTTAGTTCTTCTGCCAATTCATTAGTTAATGAAGATGCAGCAACTAGTGTAACACCTTTAGAATCATCTACGATCTGCGCATAAATTTTATCTAAACTTCTATATACTGCTAAACGAGGACGTTCCGAAGTACCAGATAATTTTTTGCGTACACGTATTTTTTTTCTTGCTCTTTTCTGATTATCCTTTAAAAACATTTTATTTCCTGTCTCCTGCTGTTACTTGCCGGCTGTTTTACCAGCTTTACGAATGATAACTTCATTAGAGTATTTAATACCTTTACCTTTATATGGCTCAGGTTTCTTGAGTGAACGAATTTTTGCGGCAACTAAGCCAATTAATTCTTTATCACTTCCGGATACTTTTAATTGTGTTGGAGTAATTACTTCTAACTTCACTTCTTCCGGAACTTGGAAAAAGATAGGATGTGAAAAACCTAAGTTAAATAACACACCATTAGTTTTTGCTTCTGCTTTGAAACCAACACCTACTATATCCAATGTTTTAACATAACCTTCAGTTACTCCAGTAACCATATTCTGTATTAAAGCTCTCGTCAATCCATGAAGTGCTTTATTTACTTTTGTTTCATCCGGACGAGAAACAATTAATTCAGTATCCTGAATTTCAATTTTCATATTCGGATGAACTTTAGTCTGAAGCTCACCAAGCTTACCTTTAACCTTTACAAAACCATCAGCTAAGGTAACTGTTACGTCTTTTACGTTTACCGGTTTTTTACCAACTCTTGACACTTCTTATTCCTCACAAATTTTACCAAATATGGCAGATTATTTCACCGCCGATAGATTCGTTTCTTGCTTGTTTATCTGTTAATAATCCTTTTGAAGTCGATACTACTGCAATACCTAAACCATTATAGACTCTAGGGATACCATTTTTATCAGTATATCTTCTTAAACCGGGAGAACTAATCTTTCTCAATCCGCTAATTGAAGGAACACCACCAATATACTGAAGCTGAACCTTTAATATGTTCTGTTTATTATCTTCAACTATACTATAATCTTTAATAAACCTATTAGTTTTTAATATTTCAGCTAAGTTTACTTTCATTTTAGATGAAGGTATATCCACAACTTTTTTACGCGCTTTAACTGCATTTCTTATTCTTGTTAGAAAATCTGCAATCGGGTCGTTAACTGGCATTTACTAATTCTCCTCTTATTACCAACTTGATTTTTTTACACCGGGAATTTCACCTTTAAGAGCCATTTCCCTGAAAACGAGACGTGAAATTCCAAATTTTCTATAATATGCTCTAGGTCTGCCTGAAATTTGACAACGATTATGTAATCTTACCTTAGCAGAATTTCTTGGTAGAAGCTGCAAAGCATCATAATCACCACTCTCTTTCAATTCTTTTCTTTTTTCAGCAAATTTAGCGACCATTACTTTTCTTTTTGCTTCTCTAGCTAATAAACTTTTTCTTGCCATATAATAACCTTTAATTAATTTCCTTTTTACGGAAAGGCATTCCAAATGCAGCTAACAATTCAAATGCTTCCTTGTCTGTCTTAGCCGATGTTACGAATGTTATATCCATTCCTAAAATTTTAGTTACTTTATCTGCATTGATTTCAGGGAAAATAACTTGTTCTTTCAAACCAAGTGTATAATTACCTCTTCCGTCAAATGACTTATCAGGAATACCTTTGAAATCACGAACTCGAGGAAGAACTAATGAAATAAATCTATCAAGAAATTCATACATGATATCAGTTCTTAGAGTTACTTTAGCACCGATTTTCATTCCTTCTCTAAGTTTGAAATTAGAAATAGCTTTCTTAGCAATTCTAACAGAAGGTTTTTGACCGGTGATAGTTTCAAGATCTTTAATCGCTTCATCTAAAATTTTCTGATCCGAAGCGGCTTCTCCTACACCCATATTAATAACAATCTTATGAAGACGAGGAACCTGCATAACACTCTTGTAAGAGAATTGTTCTTTTAATTTTGGAACAATCTCGGTTTTATATTTTTCATATAAGCGAGCAGGAATCTTAGGCTGTGGAGCGGCAGCTTCTTTAGGAGCCGGAGCTTCCACGGGTGCTTTAGCTTTTTTGCCCTGTTTTTCAGTTTTTTCTACTTTTTCTTTTGTCTTTGCCATTTCTCTTATAAACCTTTAATTATTGCAACATTTCGCCGCTGGCTTTGCTTATTCTTGCTCTTTTCTGTTTACCGGTTTTTTCATCGATAATCACTTTAGCACCAACACGCGAAGCTTTATTGGATTTGGGGTCTAAAATTGCCACGTTAGAAACATTAATTGGAGCTTCTTTTTCAATTATACCACCCTGCTGATTTTTCTGCGATGGCTTTGTGTGTCGCTTGCGTATATTAACGCCTTCAACAATTACCCGATTAACTTCAGGAAATACCTTCAATATTTTTCCGGTTTTACCTTTAGAATTTCCGGCTAAAACAACTACATTATCATTTTTACGAATCTTCATTTTTATTTCCCTTATTAAAGAACCTCTGGAGCCAAAGAGACGATCTTCATAAATTTCTTATCTCTCAATTCTCTGGCTACCGGTCCGAAAATACGTGTTCCTTTTGGTTCATTTTGTGCATTTAAGAGTACGGCTGCGTTTTCGTCAAATCTAATATAAGAGCCATCAGTACGACGAACTTCTTTTTTAGTTCTAACAACAACAGCACGAGAAACCTCTCCTTTTTTGACACCTCCGCCCGGTATGGCAGATTTAACACTTACTACAATTAAGTCACCAACAGAAGCATATCTTCTATTACTACCTCCAAGTACACGAATGCACCTGATTTTTTTAGCTCCTGAATTATCGGCAACTACTAAATTGCTTTCTTCTTGAATCATGGTATAAAAACTCCTGAACTTTTACTTAGCTTTTTCTACAATTTCTACAAGGCGCCATTTTTTTCTTTTGCTCAAAGGACGTGTTTCCATAATTTTCACTACGTCGCCTATGCTGCACTCGTTCTTTTCATCATGAGCCATTAAATTTGTAGTACTCTTAAAATATTTCTTGTATAGAGGATGAGCTACACGTCTTTCTATCGCAACCAAAATGCTTTTATTCATCTTATTACTAACTACGGTGCCAATCCTTACCTTTCTTAATGTTCTTGTAAGCATAGAACTCAATTGACTCCTTCTTTATTTTCCTTTGAGGTTTTCAAATCCTGCAATTCACGCTCTTTAAGAACCGTTTTTAGCTTGGCAATGTCTTTTTTAACATTGCGTAATTTTGCAGTATTAGATAAATTTTTTAACTCGTGCTGAAATCTTAAATCGATCAAGTTTCCTTCTTCTTCCAAAATTCTTTTGGCGATTTCATCAGTCGTCATTTCTCTAATTTCGTAAATCTTCATTTCGCAACCCTATTTTATGATTCGTAATCCGGTCTTTGAACAATTTTAACTTTGATTGGTAATTTATGAGCTGCTAACTCCAAAGCTTCGTGAGCAGTAGCTTTATCAACACCATTTACTTCAAATAAAATTCTTCCGGGCTTAACCACGGCAACCCAAAATTCGGGTGAACCTTTACCTTTACCCATTCTTGTTTCGAGCGGTTTCTTAGAAACTGGCTTATCAGGAAAAATTCTAATCCAAGCTTTACCATCTCTTTTCATTTTTCTTGATAGAGCAACTCTACATGCTTCTATCTGACGGCTAGTAATCCAGCCATCTTGCTGAGCTTTCAATCCGAAATCACCAAATGCAACCAAATGACCTCTCATAGCTTTACCGGCTCTACTTCCTCGTTGCGCTTTTCTATATTTTACTCTTTTCGGCATTAACATAGAGAATACTCCTTATTCCGATAATCTTTTACCTAAAATTTCACCACGGCAAATCCACACTTTTACACCGATGGCTCCGTAAATCGTATTTCCTGTTGCAGTAGCATAATCTATATCAGCTCTAATTGTATGCAACGGAATTCTACCTTCTTTGTACTGATCGGTACGAGCCATTTCTGCCCCGCCAAGACGACCGGCACACATAATTCTGATTCCTTCAGCTCCCATTCTCATAGCAGAAGTAATCGCTTGCTTCATTGCTCTTCTGAATGATATTCTTCCTTCGAGCTGTTTTGCAATATTTTCTGCAACCAGATATGCATCAAGTTCAGGTCTCTTGATCTCTGTTATCTGAACTTTTACTTCTTTGTCAGTAATAGATTTTAATTCCTGTTCGATCTGTGCAATCTCTTTTCCGCTCTTTCCAATTACAACACCGGGTCTTGAAGTATGAATAGTGATTATTACATTCTTCGAGGTACGATCAATAATAATTGATGATATACCGGCATTCTGGAGTCTTTTACGAATATAAATTCTTAATTTTTTGTCTTCGGCTAATTTACCGGCATAACTCTTATTTTCATACCAGTTAGATTCCCAGCCTCTAATAATACCGACTCTAAAACCGATTGGATGTGTCTTCTGACCCAAAAAATCCTCCTAAAATTAACTTTTTGTTGCTACCACTATGGTTAAGTGGTTAGAACGTTTTCTAATCCTATAAGCCCTGCCCATTGGCGCGGGTGAAATCCTCTTCAATGTTGGTCCTTGATTAACAAATGCTTCTTTTACAATCATATCCGATGCATCATGCTTTGTATTTTCATCTTTATTCATAAGATTAGATACAGCCGAACGTAAAACTTTTTCAGCTGGCTTTGATGAATGTTTAGGATTGAAGTGAAGTATTTCAATCGCTTGATTAACAGATTTTCCTCTGATTAAATCGATCACTAAGCGCATTTTGCGTGGTGATGAACCAATATATCTATGAGTAGCTTTAGCTTCCATTATCTTTATCCTATAATCACTTTACTTTTGACGCTTTTTCAGCTTTAGTTCCCGGATGTCCTCTGAATATTCTAGTCGGAGAGAACTCACCTAACTTATGACCGACCATATTTTCAGATACATACACCGGTATCATTTGTTTACCGTTATGGACAGCAATAGTGTGTCCCACGAATTCAGGAGTAATTGTACTCGCTCTGCTCCAAGTCTTAATAATCTTTTTCTGATTAGTCTCGTTGAGCTTTCTAACTTTCTGCATTAATTTGACGCTTATAAATGGACCTTTTTTGACTGATCTTGGCATATCCTACTCTATTTTCTTCTCTTAACAATATATTTATTAGTTGGATTCTTTTTCTTTCTAGTTTTAAATCCTTTGGCTCTTTGACCCCATGGAGAAACCGGATGCCCGCCGCCTGAAGTCTTTCCTTCACCACCACCCATCGGGTGATCAACAGGGTTCATGGTAACACCTCTATTATGTGGTCTTCTTCCTAACCATCTGCTTCTGCCTGCTTTACCTAAACTAATATTCTCATGATCAGCATTTCCAACACTTCCGTAAGTAGCTATACATTCTACCGAAACCATTCTTACTTCACCAGAAGGTAATTTTAATGTAGCCATTTTCCCTTCTTTAGCCATTAATTGAATAGCTGTACCTGCTGATCTTCCTATCTGTCCACCTTTACCCGGCTTAATCTCTACGTTATGAAGAGTGCTGCCAAGTGGTAAATCTTTAATTGCAAGTGCATTTCCAACTTTAATTTCAGAACCGGGTCCTGACATTAAAGAATCACCGACTTTTAATCCGTTAGGTGCAATAATATATCTCTTTTCACCATCGGCATAATGTAATAATGCAATTCTTGACGATCTGTTCGGATCATATTCAATGGAAAATACTTTTGCTGGAATACCAAATTTCTCTCTTCTGAAATCGATAATTCTATATCTTCTCTTATGTCCGCCGCCTCTATGTCGAGAAGTTACTCTACCATCACTGTTTCTACCGCCGGATTTCTTTAACGGACTCGTTAAAGATTTCTCGGGTGTCGATTTAGTAACTTCCTCGAAAGTAGAATAAGATGCAAATCTTGTTCCGGGCGTATTTGGTTTTAATTTTCTAATTGCCATTTAAACTCGCTCCAATTCAGGAAATCCTATGCTTGTCCAAAAATATCTATTGTTTGACCTTCTTTCAAGGTAACAATCGCTTTCTTAAACTTTGGTGTTGAACCCGAAAATCTTCCTTTACGGGTAAACTGTGTCTTTGTTTTGCCTTTGTAACGTACTGTATTAACCGAAACTACATCTACATTAAATTTCTCTTTAAGTGATTTAGCTATCGAAATCTTATTAGCATCAATATCCACAAGAAACCCAAATTTTGCAGGATCCTTTTCGCTAATGCCGGTCATTTTTTCAGTTATCAAAGGTTTTATTAAAATATTTCGCATCTTTATCAACCAGATATTAATTAATAGTACTTTCTAATGATTTTAGTGCACTCTTTTGAAGAACCACTACTTGATTATTTACTAAATCATAAGCAGATGCTTTATTAGCTTCCAAGATATTTACTTTTGGAATATTTCTGCCTGATTTATAAATTATTTCCTTATAACCATCCGTTAAGAATAAAGACTTTTTACCTGTCAAATTAAGAGCAGCAAATAAATCTGCAAAATTCTTTGTTTTAGGTGAATCATAGTTGAAGTCTTCAACAATAACAATCTGATTAGCTTTAGCTTTATATGAAAGAGCAGATTTACGAGCTAAAGAGACGACTTTTTTATTTAATTTCTGAGAGTAATCACGTGGCTTAGGTCCAAAAATAGTACCGCCGCCAACCCAAAGTGGAGAGCGAGAAGTACCGGCTCTAGCACCGCCTCTTCCTTTCTGACTCCATGGTTTCTTACCGCCGCCTCTTACTTCACTTCTTTCTTTTGCCTTATGTGTACCTTGTCTTTGATTAGCCAAATACGCTTTCACTGATAAATATAATACGTGGTCATTAGGTTCGATCTCGAATATATCTTTCGATAGCTCAATAGTTTCACCAGATTTGGTACCGTCAACTTTATAAACATCTAGTTTCATTTTCACACAATTATTTATTAATGGTAACAATTGAATTAATAGCACCGGGTACTGCACCCTGAACTAATATTAAATTTTTATCTGTATCTACTTTTACAACCTTAAGATTCCTTACAGTTACATTTTCGAAACCCATACGACCCGCCATCTTCATACCTTTAAAAACTCTTGAAGGATAAGATGAAGAACCAATTGATCCGGGAGCTCTTAAACGATCACTTTGACCGTGAGTTGTTCCACCGACACCGCCAAAATTATGACGTTTCATAACACCTTGGAAACCTTTTCCTTTGCTTTTACCGGATACTTTTACTTTTTCTCCGACTTGAAACATTTCCACTTTAATTTCATCGCCAACTTTATAATTAGGAGTCTCATAATTTCTAAACTCTTGTAATAAAAATGGCACTTTCAACCCATTCTTTTTATAATATTCAAGCTGCGCTTTATTAGCAGATTTTTCTTTTTTCTCACCAAATCCAAGCTGAATGGCTTCATATCCGTCAGTATCTTTCGATTTGACCGAATAAACAATACAAGGACCTGCCTGAAGAACAGAGACAGGTATAGCATTACCATTCTCGGCAAATATTGTAGTCATTCCAATTTTTTTAGCTAACATTCCAGGCATTTATGTAATCCTTATAACTTAATCTCAATATCTACACCCGCCGGTATATCTAATTTACCTAATGCATCGACGGTTTTGTTAGTTGAGTTGTGAATATCTATAATCCGTTTATGAGCCCTAATTTCAAACTGCTCACGTGATTTCTTATCAACATGTGGAGACCTTAATACGGTAAATACAGTTCTCTTTGTTGGAAGTGGAATCGGACCCGAAACGTATGCACCTGTAGTTTTTACAGTCTTGATGATTCTCTCAGTTGACTTATCAATTAAAATATGATCGTATGATTTCAACTTTATTCTGATCTTTTGACCGGGCACTTCACAATCTCCTTTTAATCATTCTTTGAGGGGAAGCATTAACTTCCCCCAAAAAACATAATTATTTAATTTTATTTAATAATTTTAGTTACAACACCGGCACCAACAGTTCTGCCGCCTTCACGTATAGCGAATCTTAAACCTTCTTCCATAGCAATTTCTGCAATAAGATTAACTTTAAGTTTAACGCTATCACCTGGCATAACCATTTCTGTTCCTTCCGGTAATTCTGCTACACCTGTAACGTCTGTTGTTCTGAAATAGAACTGTGGACGGTAACCGTTAAAGAATGGTGTATGTCTTCCACCTTCATCTTTCGATAAGATATAAACTTCACCTTCAAAAACTAAGTGAGGAGTAATGGAACCGGTTTTTGCAAGAACCATTCCTCTTTCAATCTCTTTCTTATCAACACCTCTTAAAAGAATACCGGCATTATCACCAGCCATAGCTGAATCTAATTCTTTTCTAAACATTTCCACACCGGTAACAACTGTTTTCTTATGAATACCAAGACCGATTAATTCAACTTCTTCTTGAATTCTAACAGAACCTCTTTCAACTCTACCCGTAGCAACAGTACCACGACCTGTGATTGAGAAAACGTCCTCAACAGGCATTAAGAATGGTTTATCAACGTCTCTTTCAGGGAGAGGAATATAATCATCAACCGCTTGCATTAAATCCCAAATACACTGATAACGTGGATCTGAAGGATCTGCATCGCTTGTACCAGCCTCAAGAGCTTGTAAAGCTGAACCTTTAATAATCGGAATATCATCACCAGGGAATTCATATTTGGATAATAATTCTCTTAACTCCATTTCAACTAATTCAATTAATTCAGGATCGTCAACCATGTCAACTTTATTCATGAAAACAACTATTCTAGGCACACCAACTTGACGAGCTAAAAGAATATGTTCTCTTGTTTGTGGCATAGGACCATCAGTAGCAGCAACAACTAAAATAGCACCATCCATTTGGGCAGCACCCGTGATCATGTTTTTTACATAATCGGCGTGACCAGGACAGTCAACGTGTGCATAATGTCTGTTCTCAGTTGAATACTCAACGTGAGCAGTAGCAATTGTAATACCTCTTTCTCTTTCTTCAGGAGCATTATCAATTGAATCGAAAGATCTAACTTGTGAAAGCCCTTTTTTACCTAATGCCATTGTAATGGCAGCAGTTAATGTAGTTTTTCCGTGATCAACGTGTCCGATCGTACCAATATTGACGTGGGGTTTACTACGATCAAATTTTTCCTTTGCCATCGGATTCTCCTTTTTATTTTCTAATTGTTTTTAATATTATTAACTAAGCAGATTCTGATTTTTTCACTTGAGCTTTTTCAGAAATCGCTTCTGCAACCGATTTTGGTACATCAAAATAATGTGAAAATTGCATTGAATATATCGCTCTTCCTTGAGTCATAGAACGTACGATTGTAGCATATCCAAACATTTCAGCAAGCGGTACTTTAGCTTTAATTACCTGAGCATCTTTTCTGGATTGGAAACCTTCAATTCTACCTCTTCTTGAATTGATATCTCCCATAATGTCGCCAAGATATTCTTCAGGAGTAATTACTTCTACCGCCATAATTGGTTCTAATAGTACGGGATCAGCATTTTTTGCACCGGCTTTAAAGCCCATAGAACCAGCAACTTTGAATGATATTTCATCAGAATCGACTTCATGGAAAGAACCATCGAACAATTTCACTTTAATATCTACCATTGGGAATCCGGCAACTACACCATTTCTCATCGCTTCTATAATACCATTCATTGTAGGATTAACAAATTCCTTAGGAACAACACCACCAACAATTGCATTCTCAAATTCAAATCCTTTACCCGGTTCATTTGGAGAAAGCTCCAACCATACATGACCGAATTTACCGCGTCCACCCGATTGACGGACAAACTTACCTTCAGCTTGAACACTTTTTCTAATAGTTTCTCTATATGCAACCTGTGGCTTACCAACATTTGCATCAACTTTAAATTCTCTTTTCATTCTGTCAACTAAAATCTCAAGATGTAATTCACCCATACCCGCGATTAAAGTTTGACCTGTTTCGTCATTCACTTTTACTCTAAATGTTGGATCTTCATCAGATAATTTAGCTAAAGATTCCGATAACTTATCCTGATCCGCTTTTGTTTTAGGTTCGATTGCAATTTCAATAACCGGTTCAGGGAATACCATCTTCTCGAGAACAATAGCATCATCTTCGGTACATAAAGTATCACCGGTTCTAGTATATTTAAGACCTACAATACCTGCAATATCACCAACTCTAATCTCATCCATATCTTCACGAGTATTAGCATGCATCTGAAGCACTCTACCTACTCTTTCCTTCTTACCGCTTACAGAATTGTAAATGTAAGAACCTGCTTTTAATTTCCCGCTGTAAACTCTTACGAATGTTAATTTACCTACGTAAGGGTCTGTCATAATCTTAAAAGCTAATCCGGTAAAATGTTCATCTTCAGTGATGTTAATAAGAACTTGGTCGTTTTTATTAATGTGATGAGCTACTAATTCACCTGCATCTAAAGGAGAAGGTAGAAAATCCACCACAGCATCTAATAATTTTTGAATTCCTTTATTCTTGAAAGACGAACCACAAAACACAGGAATAATTTTTAATTTGATTGTAGCTTCTCTTAATACAGCACGAACTTCCTCTGGAGTAATTTCTTTACCTTCGAGATATTTCTCAAGTAATGAATCATCTACATCAGAAACTGCTTCTAACATTAAAGTTCTATGCTTTGTTGCATAAGGCATTAAATTCTTTGGGATTTCTACATCTTCAAAAGTTAAGCCCGAAGTATCTTCTGTGTACATTCTTGCTTTCATCGAGATCAAATCAATAGTTCCAACAAATAAATCGCCTTCGCCAATTGGAAGAACTACCGGTATTGCATTAGCACCAAGTCTTTCTCTCATCATTTCAACAGCGTGGAAATAATCTGCTCCGGTTCTATCCATTTTATTAACAAAAGCTACTCTAGGAACACCATATTTATCAGCCTGACGCCATACTGTTTCTGATTGGGGTTCAACTCCACCAACCGCACAAAATAACGCAATAGCTCCATCAAGTACTCTTAAAGATCTTTCTACTTCAACTGTAAAATCAACGTGTCCGGGAGTATCAATAATATTAATTTGATGTTCTCTCCAAGATGTTGTAGTAGCAGCACTTGTGATTGTAATTCCTCTTTCTTTTTCCTGTTCCATCCAATCCATAGTAGCAGCGCCATCATGCACTTCACCCACACGGTGAACTTTACCGGTATAAAATAAGATTCTTTCTGTAGTGGTAGTTTTGCCTGCATCAATATGCGCCATAATACCAATATTTCTAACTTTCGATATTTCTACTCTTTTTGCCATTAACTACTTAATATCCTTCCTCAATTACCATCTGAAGTGAGCAAAAGCTTTATTCGCTTCAGCCATTCTATGTGTATCGTCTTTTTTCTTAACTGAATTACCAACACCATTAGCAGCATCCATTAATTCTGCAGCTACTTTTGCGGCCATTGATTTATCTTTTCTATCGCGTGAATATGTCTTAATCCATCTCATCGCTAATGCTATTCTTCTTTCGTGTCTTACTTCCATAGGAACTTGATAAGTTGCACCACCAACACGACGGCTTCTTACCTCAACCAATGGAGAGACATTATGAATTGCTTTTTTGAAAATATCCATTGCGGGCTTCTTAGTCTTAGCTTCTATAATATCAAAACTATCATAAAGTACTTTTCTTATGGTTGACTTTTTTCCATCCCACATTAAATAGTTAACAAATTTAGCTACAAGCAAATCGTTGAACTTAGGATCAGGTTTAATAAATCTTTTCTCTGCTCTTTTCTTTCTCATAATTATTTCTTACTTGCTTTAGGTTTTTTAGTTCCGTATTTAGATCTTGCTTTCTTTCTATCTTCGACACCGCTTGTATCTAAAGTGCCTCGAATGATATGATATCTAACACCCGGTAGATCCTTAATTCTTCCGCCTCTAATAAGAACAATAGAATGCTCCTGAAGATTATGTCCCTCGCCCGGAATGTATGCACTTACTTCAATGTGATTAGTTAATCTTACTCTTGCAACTTTTCTCAATGCTGAGTTTGGTTTCTTTGGTGTTGTTGTGTAAACTCTAGTACATACGCCACGCTTCTGAGGACAAGCATCTAATGCCGGTGCCTTATTCTTTGACGTAATAACTAAACGACCTTTTCTAACCAACTGATTTATTGTTGGCACTTAAAAACCTCCAAAAATATTTTGACTTTTTAGTAAAAATTCAGACTTTCAATTTAGATATATTTATTTAATTTGTCAAGCTAAGTCCATAGAAAAAATGAAGTTAAGTGCCTAAACCGTTTCCTTTTCTTCGGCAATTACTTCTTCTGCTTTAGCTTTTTCTTCCTGCGCCGCTAATTCTTCTTCAGTTAAGATGATATTCTTATACTTTTTAAGACCGGTACCTGCAGGAATTAAATGACCCATGACAACATTTTCTTTTAAACCAATTAGATAATCAACTCTTGCTTCGGTTGCCGCATTAGTTAATACCTTAGTAGTTTCTTGGAATGATGCTGCCGAAATAAAGCTCTCTGTTGAAAGTGCTGCTTGTGTTATTCCTAATAATATGTTATCGAATGTAGCAGGTTCTGCATCTCTAACTATAATTTCTTTTTTATTTTTTCTAGCTAGATCCGCTACAATTTCACGATGTTTAGTTTTCGTTATTAATGTATCGGGCTTAATCTTTGAACCGCCCGGATCAATTACATAAACTAAATTTTTCATCTTTTCGTTTTCTTCTACTAATTTATTTCTATCGACTAAATCCTCTTCGATAAATTTAGTATCACCTGAAGATATAACTTTTAGTTTTTGAAGCATCTGCTTAACGATTACTTCAATATGTTTATCGTTAATTTTAACACCTTGAAGACGATAAACTTCCTGAATCTCATTAACCAAATACTCTTGAACTGCATTTGTACCTTTGATCTTTAATATATCACGGGGATCGATAGGTCCATCAGTTATTTTTTCGCCTGCCGGAATTTCATCTCCTTCTTGAACGAGGACATGCTTTCCATAAGCTACACTATATACTTTTTGAATTGTTCCATCAAAAGATTCTACAATAATTTCTTTTGAACCTTTCTTCTTAACACCGAATTTAATTACACCTTCGATTTCAGAAACAACAGCAGGATCATGTGGACTTCTTGCCTCGAATAACTCAGTTACTCTAGGCAGACCACCAGTAATATCTCTCGATTTAGAAGATTGTTTAGAAATCTTAGCTAAGATAGTACCGGCTTGAACTTCTTGACCTTCTTCTACCGATAAGTTAGCACGAGTAGGAATATTGTATGTTTTTTCATTGCCATTCTTATCAGTAATTTTAATACTTGGTGTTAGGTCTTTGTTTTTAGATTCTATAACTACTTTCTGAACGTGTCCTGTTTGTTCATCTGCAATCTGCTGCAAAGTAACCGTATCAATTAAACCTTCATACTTTACTGTTCCTGCTATATCAGTAACAATAACAGTATTATAAGGATCGTGATTATAAAGAGCTTGTCCTTTCTTAATCTCTTTGTCATCATCGATCATTAATTCAGCACCGTAAGGAATTTCAAATTTCTTAATTTGACGATTATCAGTATCGAAAATACCAATCGATCCTCTTCTGCCAATAACTACTTTTGCTTTACCGAAGAAATCAGTTTTTTCTACAAATGAAATTCTATCATATTTCACAATACCATCAATTGAAGATTCCACAACGGATTGACTTGCAATACGTGATGAAGTACCGCCTAAGTGGAAAGTACGTAATGTAAGCTGTGTACCCGGTTCACCTATTGATTGTGCAGCAATTATACCTACTGATTCACCATTCTCTACTAATAGACCGGTAGTTAGGTTTCTTCCATAACATTTAGAACAAACGCCGCGTTTTGATTCGCAAGTTAATACTGTTCTAATATATACTTGATCAATATTTAGTTCATCTATCTTAGCAGCAATATCTTCTTCAATGATATTACCAGCTTCAATTAATAATTCATCGGTCTTAGGATCATAAATATCTTCTTGAGCAACACGGCCAGTAATTCTTTCGGCAAGTGGTTCTCTTTCCATTTCACTTTCTTTTAGAGCGGTAATATAAACGCCTCTAATAGTTCCGCAATCTAATTCGGTGATAATAATATCTTGCGCAACATCGCATAGTCTTCTTGTAAGGTAGCCTGCATCAGCGGTTTTTAATGCTGTATCGGCAAGACCTTTACGAGCACCGTGAGTAGAGATGAAATACTCTAATACAGAAAGCCCTTCTTTGAAATTAGCAATAATTGGGTTTTCAATAATTTCACCTGATTGACCAGTTAAGCTCTTCTGCGGTTTCTGCATCAGGCCTCTCATCCCTGCTAACTGTCTTACCTGCTCGGTATTACCTCTAGCACCAGAATCAACCATCATAAATAATGAATTGAATCCCATTTTATCTGCTTTAATTCTATTCATCAAATGTGCAGAAACACTTGTGGTTGTATGCGTCCAAACGTCAATAATCTTATTATAACGCTCGGCATCAGTAATTAATCCTTGTTCGTGTTCATTTAATATGGCATTTACTTTTTCATTTGATGTTTTTATCAATTCTACTTTTTCATCAGGGATAATCATATCACTAAAGCTGATCGAAATACCCGCAGCAGTAGCATATCTATATCCTAATTCTTTTACGTCATCTAAAAATTTAGCTGTTACAACGTTGCCTAGTTTAATAAACATCTTGTAAATTAAACCGCTAAAGAGTTTCTTTATTAGTAATTCATTGATATATCCCATCTCATTTGGGACTATCTTATTGAATATTACTCTACCGACAGTCGTATCAACTAATTTACCGTCAATCATTACCTTTATTTTAGCATGTAATTCAATTACTTTAAAATCATAAGCAATGATAGCTTCTTCCATGGAGCCGAATATTTTGCCTTCTCCAAGACCATCTTTTGGTTTTACTTTAGTCAAGTAATAACATCCAAGAACTATATCTTGAGTAGGGACTACAATCGGTAATCCATTTTGAGGAGATAAAATATTATGACTGCTGAGCATTAATACAGAAGCTTCTAATTGCGCTTCATAAGATAAAGGCACGTGAACAGCCATTTGATCGCCATCGAAATCCGCATTGAATGCCGTACAAACCATAGGATGAAGCTGAATTGCTTTACCATCGATCAATATCGGTTGGAATGCCTGAATTCCTAATCTATGCAATGTTGGCGCACGATTTAGCATTACAGGATGACCATCAATTAATTTCTCTAAAATTTCCCAAATAATCGGGTCTTTTCTATCAACTGCTTTACGAGCACTTTTTACAGTTTTGTAATGTCCTCTTTCAATTAATTTTCTAATGATAAATGGCTTGAATAATTCAACGCCCATATCTTTAGGCAAACCGCATTGATGAAGTTTTAATTCAGGACCTACGACAATTACAGAACGACCTGAATAATCAACTCGTTTACCGAGTAAGTTTTGACGGAATCTACCTTGTTTACCTTTAAGCATATCGCTTAATGATTTAAGTGGCCTATTACCATCACTTCTTACTGCGCTTGCTCTTCTTGAATTATCAAATAAAGCATCAACTGCTTCCTGAAGCATTCTTTTTTCATTTCTTAAGATTACTTCCGGAGCTTTAATATCCATTAATCTTTTTAATCTATTATTACGAATAATTACACGTCTATAAAGATCATTTAAATCAGAAGTGGCAAATCGACCGCCTTCGAGAGGCACTAAAGGTCTTAGTTCAGGTGGAATAACCGGAACAGCACTAAGCACCATCCATTCAGGTTTATTTGGCACTTTGCCTTCATATTCCTTGAATGCTTCTAGAACTCTTAATCTCTTAAGATGATCTGCGCGTTTCTGTTGTGATGTTTCTTCTTTTAATAAATCTTTTAATCGTGAAAATTCACCATCGATATCAGTTCTTTTTAATAATTCTTTAATAGCTTCGCCGCCAATTTTAGCAACAAATTTATTTGGATCAGTATTTTCTAAAGAATCATTCTCATGAGGTAAGGAAGATACAATCTCGTAGTACTGGTCTTCGGAAATTAAATCCTTATATTTTAGACCGGTCGTACCCTGATTAATTACAACATAAGATTCATAATAAATTATTTTTTCTAATTCTTTTGTGGTCATACCAATAATATTACCGATTTTAGAAGGCAAAGCCTTAAAAAACCAGATATGAACAACGGGAACTGCAAGAGCAAGATGCCCCATTCTTTCACGGCGTACACTTTTAAGAGTTACTTCGACACCGCATCTATCGCAAACTATTCCTTTATATCTAATACCTTTATATTTACCGCAGGCGCATTCCCAATCTTTCACGGGTCCGAATATTTTTTCACAAAATAAACCATCTTTCTCCGGTCGGAATGAGCGATAATTAATTGTTTCCGGTTTAGTTACTTCACCGTGTGATCTCGAAAGAATATCATCGGGACTGGCTAAACCAATAGTTATTTTTTCAATCTGTTTTATTCTATTTTCTTGAACTTTTAATCTCATAAGAGTCTCCTTAAGACTAACTTTTAACTAGTTAATTTTGATTTCAAGACCGAGACCTTGAAGTTCTTTAATTAACACATTAAAGGCTTCCGGAACGTTTGGTTCCGAAAGGTTTTCACCTTTAACAATTGCTTCGTATGTTTTTGCTCTACCCGATACATCATCACTTTTTACAGTCAATATTTCTTGTAAAACGTGAGCTGCACCATAACCTTCAAGAGCCCAAACTTCCATTTCTCCGAATCTCTGACCGCCAAATTGTGCTTTACCGCCAAGTGGCTGTTGAGTAATTAAGGAGTATGGTCCTATTGACCTAGCATGAATCTTATCATCAACCATGTGCCCCAGCTTAAGCATATAGATATAACCACAAGTTACTTTTTGATGGAATCTTTCACCAGAACGACCATCAACTAACCAAGTCTTGCTGCCTTCGTATAATTGGGCTTTTTCAATCCATTCATTTACATCACTTACTTTGGCTCCATCAAAAATTGGTGTTTCAAATTTTACACCTAATTTTTTGCCAACCCAACCGAGAGCGGTTTCATAAAGCTGACCAAGATTCATTCTCGAAGGCACACCAAGCGGATTTAATATAATATCTACAGGAGTACCATCTTCATGATAAGGCATATCTTCAACCGGAACTATCTTAGCAACAACACCTTTATTACCGTGTCTGCCAGCCATTTTATCGCCGACCGAAAGTTTACGTTTTTTAGCTACATAAACTTTTGCTAATTGGACAATTCCCGGAGGTAATTCATCGCCGCTTTGTACTTTTAATTTCTCTCTCTTAAATTCTTCTTCTATTGCTGATAAGATTGTGAAATAATTAGAATATAAGGTTTTTATTAAATCACTATACTGTTTTTTATCAAACCAATCTTGAGTGTAATCTAATTTAGTAACATCTTCGATTGATGAGAAAGTATTATCCTTTAAAGTAGTACCGCTTCTAAAAACGACCGAACCATCTAAATCACGTATTCCGGTTGTTGTTTTCCCGTTACAAATTCTTGTAACCTTAGTTACAAGTTTTGAATAATGATCATTCTTCTTATTATTATAGCTGTCTTCAAGCGCATCTAGTTGTTTTTTCTCTACTTTCTTAGAATCAACATCTTTACGTTTGCGACTGAATAAACGAGTTTTAATAACTGTTCCTTTTAATCCTGGAGGTGCTTTTAACGATGCATCTTTCACATCTCCTGCCTTATCTCCGAATATCGCTTTAAGAAGTTTTTCCTCCGGTGTCGGATCAGTTTCTCCTTTAGGAGTAATTTTACCGATTAATATATCCCCTTCTTTTACTTCAGCACCTTCTCTTACAATACCATATTCATCTAAATCTTTTGTAGCTTCTTCGCTTACGTTCGGGATATCACGAGTTAATTCTTCTTCGCCTCGTTTTGTTTCTCTTACTTGTAATTCAAATTCTTCAATGTGAATTGAAGTAAATACGTCATTAGCTGCAATTCTTTCACTGATTACAATAGCATCTTCAAAGTTATATCCTCTCCAAGGCATGAATGCAACCATAACATTTCTTCCAAGTGCTAATTCGCCTTGATCAATTGCAGGTCCATCAGCTAATACTTCTCCTTTTTTAACTCTTTGACCTGTTTTAACGATAGGTTTCTGGTTAAAGCATGTCTCTTGGTTAGTACCGCTGAATTTTGTTAATATAAATTCTTCTCTTCTTTCATCATCAAATCCTACTAAAGCTTCATCACTATCTGGGTCGGAATCATATTTCACAATAATTCTTTTTGCATCTGAAAATTCAATTACACCATTTTCAGCAGCAATTACTACTGATCTAGAATCACGAGCAATCTTTACTTCCATTCCAGTTCCAACAATAGGAGCTTCAGGTACTAAGAGTGGTACTGCTTGACGTTGCATGTTTGAACCCATGAGAGCTCTATTAGCATCATCATGCTCAAGGAATGGAATTAATGCTGCCGCAGCACTTACTATCTGTGCCGGTGCTACGTCCATATAATGTACTTCTGCAGGTGGTACAATCGGGAATTCACCTGTATGTCGGCATTTAACTCTATCTAAAACGAAATTGCCTTGATCGGTAATTGGTGCATTTGCCTGAGCAATTGTAAATTCATCTTCCTGATCGGCACTTAAATAATCTACCGAACTGGATACTTTACCTTCTTTTACTTTTCTATATGGTGTTTCTAAGAATCCATATTGATTTACTTTAGCATAAATTGTTAGTGAAGAAATTAACCCGATATTTGGACCTTCGGGAGTTTCGATAGGACATAATCTTCCATAATGAGAATGGTGAACGTCACGAACTTCAAAACCGGCTCTTTCTCTTGTAAGACCACCTGGTCCTAATGCAGAGATTCTTCTTTTATGCGTTAATTCTGAAAGTGGATTTGTTTGATCCATAAACTGTGATAATTGATTAGTACCAAAGAATCCATTAATTACACTCGTAATTGTTCGTGCGTTAACTAAATCCTGTGGCTGCATGTTTTCATTATCACGCATATTCATACGCTCTTTAATAGTACGAGACATTCTAGCTAGACCAACATTATATTGCTGTTGAAGCTGCTCGCCTACGGTTCTTACTCTTCTATTACCAAGATGATCAATATCATCTACGTTGAGATTACCATTTTTCAATTTGATAATGTTATTCATTATCGCAATGATATCTTCGATCGTGAGTACTTTTACAGATTCAGGAATATTCAAGCCTAACTTATCATTCATCCTGAAACGACCAACTTCGCCGAGATCATATCTTTTCTCGTTAAAGAATAATTTTTCAATTAATCCATAAGCTGTTTCGAGATCAGGAGCTTCGCTGGTTCTTAACTGTCTATATATTACAAACAAGGCTTCTTCTTTAGAAGTGGATGTATCCTTACGCAAGGTATTGATAATAAGATCTTGTTCATAAGTAGTTGATTCATTTATTAATTTTATTTTAGCCAGAGAAGAAGCTTTGATATTTTCAATAACTTCTTCGGTAAGTTCGCCATCTTTAGATACATAAATTTCTCCTGTATCTAGATCAATTACGTCCTCGGCAGAAATTCTGCCTGCATGCGTCTCGATGTCTAATTTCTTTACGTTTACTTCATCAATTAAATCAAAAAGGCGAAGTATAGATTCATCACTTTCATATCCAAGAGCACGTAATAATGTAGTTGATGGGAATTTCTTTTTACGATCTACATATACATATAGTATATTATTAATATCGGTAGCAAATTCTACCCATGATCCTCTAAAAGGAATAATACGAGCGGTGTATATCGGTGTGCCATTAGGATGCACTGTTTGTGCGAAGGCAACTCCCGGCGAACGGTGTAATTGACTTACAATTACTCTTTCGGCACCATTTATAATAAATGTTCCTCTTCCTGTCATAAACGGAAGATTGCCTAAATAAACTTCTTGTTCCACTGAATTAACAAATTCACCGGTTTCATCGTCTTTGGTAGAAAGACGTAATTTAGCTTTTAATGGAGCCGCATAAGTAAGACCGCGTTCCTCACATTCAGCTATCGAAAATCTCGGTTTCTCAATATGATATTCAAGGAAATCTAAACGGAAGAATTCCTTATTATCGAGAATCGGGAAATTCATTGTGAATACATTTTGTAATCCGGCATCAAGCCTTTTTGAGGGTGGAGTTCTTAATTGAATAAATTCTTCAAATGACTCCAACTGAATATTCAATAGATCGGGTACTTTAACTGTCGAGTTAATAGTAGAGAATGTTATTCTATTGGTTACTTTATTGATTTTTGATTTTTCCAACCCTAACCTCCTAAAAAAAACGGGTTAACATCTTCCGCTGGATAAACGAAAGAAAGTGGTAAGACGGAGTTCACCCTCTTACCACTTAGTAATTTTTAAAGATATATAGAAGTGTACTGATAAATTATTTAACTTGGACAGTAGCGCCTGATTCTTCTAATTCTTTTTTAATCTTCTCTGCTTCATCTTTCGAAACAGCTTCTTTTACAGTTTTTGGAGCACCATCAACTAAATCTTTAGCTTCTTTTAAGCCAAGACCTGTATGAGCTCTAACTACTTTAATAACGTTGATTTTCTTTTCACCAGCAGCTTGAAGAATAACATCAAATTCTGTCTGTTCTTCAACCGGAGCAGCAGCAGCGGCAGGACCGGCAGCAGCCATCATCATTGGTGCAGCAGCAGTAACGCCAAATTCTTCTTCTAACGCTGTTTTTAATTCAGCAGCTTCGACTAACGTAAGAGCCTTTATTTTCTCAACAAGTTCAACAATTTTCTCTGACATCTTTTTTTACTCCTTTATTAATTCTAATTCTTTATTATGCAGCTTCTTTTTTGCTAATTTGATCGATTACACTTACCACATCACGCATTACAGCATTTATTGCACCTACAATACCTGAAGCCGGTGCAGAAATACTGCTAATAATGCTCGAAACGATTTCCGGTTTAGATGGCATAGAAGCGATGACATTTAACTGATCCGGTCCGTAGAATGCTGATTCAATATAGCAACCTTTAAAAGCTAATTTACCGGTTTCATCAAAATATTTTTTAATGATTTTTGCTGGTGCTGTTACATTATCACCAACAAAGGCAATACCGATCATGCCTACTAACTGATCATTCATATCTGAATAGCCACCGATATCAGCAAGTACTTTTTTTACTAAAGTATTTTTTAATACTTTATAAGTTACTCCTTCCTTTCTGAAATTAACACGCAATTTATTAATGTCTGCGACATTAATACCGCTGTAATTCGTAAGGAATATACCTGTGGAACTACTAAATAATTCTTTAATCAGTTCGTATTGTTCTACTTTTTTACTTTTTTCCATACTACTCCCATAACTATTCTAATTCGGCACAATGGGCTTGAAGCGAATCTATTACTGAGTGCGTAAACTTTATTAATTAAACTACTGCTACTTCATCTTTCAAAATTCTTAGCCCCGGACCCATGGTCGAGGATAAATATAAACTCTTTACATAAGTACCTTTAGCAGAAGAAGGTTTCATTTTTACAATTGTATTCAAGAATGCATTAGCGTTATCAACTAACTGCTCAACAGGGAAATCAAGTTTTCCTAATGATGTATGAACAATACCTGCTTTTTCAACACGGAACTCGATCTTACCGGCTTTAACTTCTTTAACAGCTTTAGCTACATCCATAGTAACAGTACCGCTCTTTGGATTTGGCATCAAGCCTTTAGGACCTAATACTTTACCTAACTTACCAACTTCAGCCATAGTATCAGGAGCAGCAATAATAACATCGATATCTGTCCAGCCGCCTTTAATTTTTTCTAGGTATTCTTCATAACCGGCATATTCTGCACCTGCTTCTAAAGCAGCTTCTGCTAAAGCACCTTTTGCAAGTACTAATACAGTAACTTTTTTACCTGTTCCATGAGGAAGACTTACAGTACCTCTGATCATCTGATCAGCATGTTTAGGATCAACGCCTAACTTAATAGCGCAATCAAGTGATTCAGTAAATTTTACTTTAGAAGCCTCTTTCAAAGCTTTAATAGCATCGGCTACTGTATATTCTTTTTGAAGATCAATTTGCTTCTTCAATGCCTTTGTTCTTTTTGTATCTTTCATTTTCAAACCAAAAAATTTTCTTAATAAAAAATTAGTCTTCTACTGTAATTCCCATAGAACGAGCTGTACCTGCCACCATACTCATTGCATGTTCAACGTCATGAGCATTAAGATCAGGCATCTTAAGTGTGGCAATTTCCTGAACCTGTGCTTTGGTTACTTTTGCAACTTTTACTTTATTTGGCTCGGCAGAACCTTTAGGAGCATTAGCAGCTTTTTTTAATAAAACTGCTGCAGGAGGGGTCTTGGTAATAAAGGTGAATGATTTATCGGAAAAAACTGTAATAACCACCGGAATAATCAAACCTTGCTTTTCGGAAGTTCTTGCATTGAATTGCTTACAGAACTCCATAATATTAACACCTTTTTGACCGAGAGCCGGACCTACCGGAGGTGATGGATTTGCAGCACCTGCGGGTATTTGTAATTTAATATAACTGTCAATTTTCTTTGCCATGTTACGACCTATTGTAGTTTATTTTTCTAATTCTGCTTGAACGAAATCGATTTCAACAGGAGTCTTCCTTCCAAAAATCGAAACCATTACTTTAATTTTCATTTTCTCTTCATTTACTTCTTGAATGATCCCCGAGAAATTATTGAAAGGACCATCTATAATCTTAACGAAATCTCCGCTTCTAAAAATAGTATCACTTCTTTCGGTATCTTCATCTTGTGAAATTCTGCCAACAATTCTTTTTACTTCATCAGGAGGGAGAGGAGCTGTACTTAAGAATCCCATTACGGATTGTGTGTTGGAGATAAAATCTTTTACTTTAGAATCAAGTTCTGCATTAATAAGAATATAACCGGGGAAGAAATTTTTCTTCTTGGTCTTTTTCTTGCCATCTTTTACTTCAAAAACCTTTTCGGTGGGTACAAGAATACTATATATCCGAGCACTGAGATCTTCTCTATCCTTTAATTCAGCTTCAATTAAAGTTTTAACTTTGTTCTCGTGACCGGAAAAAGTCCTAACAACGTACCATTTACCTCTTTCGTTTTCCAAGCTTAGAAAATTCCTTGTATTAAAGTAGTTATACCCATATCTATTATATAGGTAAAAGCTGCAAGAATTAAACAAACTACGATAACCACCATAGTAGATTCTTTCAGCTCATTCTGAGTAGGCCAAGTAACTTTTTTCATTTCCTTGACTACATCATTCACAAAATTTTGAATTTTTTCTTTCATAATTTTAATCTTTAGTTTACGAGCACGTCAGGAGGGACTCGAACCCCCAACCTGCGGTTTTGGAGACCGCTGCTCTGCCAATTGAGCCACTGACGTATTATTTAGTCTCTTTAAATGGTACGTGTTTTCTAACAACGGGATCATACTTTTTATATTCTACTCTAGCAGGATGCTCTCTTTTATTTTTAGTAGTAGAATAACGATATCCTGTACCGGCAGTGCTTTCCAAAATAATTATTTGTCTTACATTTTTAGCTTTAGCCATGATTAACCTAATTCTTAAACAAATTACAAAAATTATAGAGCTGATGACCGGGATTGAACCGGTGACCTCTTCCTTACCAAGGAAGTGCTCTACCAACTGAGCTACATCAGCAGGGTGGTCCAAGAGCGGGAGACGGGACTCGAACCCGCGACCAACAGCTTGGAAGGCTGTGACTCTACCAACTGAGTTACTCCCGCAGTTCATTAAAAATTGAACAATATAAAATAAAATCAGTGGTGAAATCTTGTGGGCGGCGAGGGATTCGAACCCCCAAAGGCGTACACCAACGGATTTACAGTCCGCCCCGGCTCTCCAACTCCGGCGTCCGCCCGGATATATTACACCACTGATTTTTTAACGAGCTTCAAATATAGATTGATTTATAATAAAATGCAAGATATGTCAATCGAAAAATTTTTCGCTGCGAAATATACTATATTAATCTGTTATTTGTTCCTTTCCTGAATATTTCAAATGAAAGAAGCCAGTCTAATTCATTCGCGCTTGAATTTGGGTTTGTACGAAAATTATTGAGAATCTTCTCGATTTTTCTATTATCATAAAATCCCGCTTCTTTTACACTTTTTGAACTCAATACATCATAAACATAATCACCTATATATTGTAGAAACTCTACTCTCGGATTCTTTTGAGGCTGATTAATTTTCATCTTTTTATTAGCCATATTCCACAATCGAGACTGAATCATCGTAAGCGAAAATGGATGAGTTATGTTCCCTTTTGCTAACCATAATTTTGATAAATCACTACTATTCTTCTTAATTATTTGCCGGAATAACTTAGCGTTCTTTTTCTTATTTATCGGGATAGCAAATAAATCTTTCTGCAATGGGATTTGAATGAATGGCATATAAGTTTGAACAACCGCATCAATTCTCGACTGTTCATGACCAAAATAATTCGGCAAACGTGCTTTAAGTGCTAATAGATCAAGCCAGTTCTCTACTCCAATTTTTTCAACTGCAGGAAGTCTCTCAAATATTTCTTCAAGCTGATTTTCGCAACTATTCCACATCACATCATTTATTTCTTCTGTAAAAATATCCGCTTTGAAAAGCCTAAGATGAGGGAGAATCTTTTCATAGTTTCTCTCGAAAACTGAAGCTTTAGCTTTTATCAATAGTCCGTTATAAAATTCCCTCCTCCACATTTCGCCATAACCGCCATCTATAATGGTTATGTTTTTCCAATCTCTTAACATCATGTAATTATTTAGCTGAACAATTGAAGAGGCAGAATTATTTACAATCGTTTCTACGCAAAAATCATTTAGTTCATCTATATAGATATCCTGTGGCTGCCTTTCCCGATTAAACCCATTGTGAATGAACTTAAATTGCTCCGCTATTTTTTTTGATATAGCAAAATCAGGATGATCCTCTTCCCCAAATGTATGAGCATCCCATAGATCGAATTTTACATTTTTCAGCAATAAAGATAATAGAACCCTTGAATCCATTCCGCCGGATAGACTTAAAGAAATTTTTCTATTTGTAGAAAGTGGAATTTGGATTAATCTATCTAATCTTTCTGAAAATTGGTCAATCGATAGTTCAGAATTGCTATCGTCTAAAGAAGGGATAAAATCATTAGATTTGTAATTGATCGCTAAATTTGTTAAATCAATTTCTACAGATTCTCCGCTTGATAATCTTTTTAAATTTGATAAAACACTTTCGGTAGAAATCTGGTTGAAGAGGAGCCAGCGGCTTCCGAATGTTTCAAAATTAATTTCGGATTTTACTAATTTCGTCAACCAATCAATTCGAGTAGAAAAATATAATTTGTTGCCGTTTTTGGAAATGTAAATATCTCTAAGCCCGAGTTGATCAGTATAAATAGAAAGATTTTTTTCGTCCCACTTAATAATCACGTAATGACCAAAAATATTTTGGACATCTACTTCTTTGTGCGAAAGAAGTGTACTCCATTTTTCTTTGTTACAAATAGAAAAATTACTGTCATCTTCAATTATACCGGTACCTACCGATACCCAACCATTTTGTTGAGTAACATTATTTTCGGAAAAACAAGCTTGTGAATTACCACCTGCGAAAATAGATACGACATTGTTATCAAAAGAAAAAAGTGGTTTCTCCTTTATAACATTTTTTAATTTATTAACATCTTCCCGAGCATTTATAGCACCAAAAATCCAACTCATTAATTTTTTCCTTTTCCTAAAGAAACGTTCTAATTTCTGAAATTTGGTTTGTAGCAAGTTTTTGTTTCGAATCAATTTCAATATTATAAAAGCTTGTCGAATCACTCAAAATATTTATTTCGCGTCCAATAAAAGAATTCTGTTCTTTGGTTGTGATTGTACATTCGTCCTTGTTGTTGCATACCTTATTAACATTCTCATAAAACTTTTCTTTTTCTTCAGATTTATCTTTTGTAATATAATAAGAACATCCACTAAATATTAATATTGATCCCGCCACAATTAATAATATAAATTTCGTCATAAATATTCTGCCGAATAATAAAAATTATAATTTCCTAATTTATACATATATACTATTTTACTTTAATTTCGACTTTATCTTTTTTTTTGCTTAATCATTTCTGATACTTCTACTCTTCTAGTGGAGTCTTGAATCAATAACACTTTCCAGTCAATCTTTTCAACTTTCCTGGAATTTTGATCTTCCTCATACATTTTTTTCAGCTCAGGATTATCTTGAGCAAAAATGCAACTAAAGTAAGTACAACACAATAAAATCAAAAATGCGTGCTTTATAATCTCTCCTTTACATATTGTTTAATACTGTTCCTATAACCATTAATACACTGAGATCGGTGTTGAGTCACGACCTAAACCTGATCTCCTAAAGACCGGTAATTTTATAAGTTGCAATTACCAAAAGTTGACTCAGAATACTTACTGTAAAAAAATAACCATTTTGTTTTAAATCTATCTTGAGTTTATAACTCGCTCTTATAACAATTAAAAGCAATATTATTAGACTAATTATTCCTACTGTATATGTACCGAGTCCCATAATTAAGGATATTCTGGCTTCATCTTGTTGATTGAATTCTCCAAAGACTAGAGAAAAAAACCGGGTTACAAATTGAAAGAACAAAACCGGATAGGCATATATTGTTGAATACTTCTCTAAAATGATCAGTGAGGCTAAAGCTAACAATATTGTAAATGCAGGTCCACCCATACTAACATATAGATTATGACTTTCATTTAAATAATTTCCATCTTTGGGAAAAACATAGTTTAGGCTATAAGTCATATCATTGCCTAGTATCTCTCCTACTATCCAATGTCCAAATTCGTGAAAAAGATAAGAGAAATAAGCAATAGGAATAAATAGTAAATAAAGTCTAATTAAAATTTTTTTATCAATATTCATAACTTTACTATGTTTTATTGAAGTTATAAAGGTAAAGATCAGGGAGAAACTACCTAATTAAAACAAATACCACAAATAAAAACTAAAACGATAATACAATTTCTCTCACTACCACAACAAATCCAATCGTAATATCATGTTTATAAACACTCAATCTATTATAGTTAACATCTGTTCTTAAAACTTCTTTGCCTCCATTTTTATCATAAATTTTAACCCTTCCGGTTTCTGAATTGATTCTAAGATTTTCAGGTTCATAAATAATTTCCGGAGAATCAATTAATATATATTTTGTTAAATCCTGAACGACAACAATTGCATTTTTCAGGATTCGTTGCCCGTGATCAAGTGAGTCATATTTAGCTTTTATAAAAACGGGGTTGTCTGTTTTTAGTTCTAGGGGAAGAATCATTTCAGAACCATTTGAAGCTGATTCATTATGCGGTATGTCATATAATTTTATTGTGTAATCTATTAATTCCGCACCTCCATAATTTCCATGTCCCGGAACGACAATCTTTGCCGTGCCATATTCTTTTTTGATTCTTTTTGCCGTTGCGGACCATTGCTTAATATTAGCATCGCTGATATTACCTGCCCAACCGTTATTAGACCTAATCTCATTTCCTCCAAATAGAATTTTTTCACTTGGTATCCAAACAACAATGCCGTCAGTAGTATGTGCTTCACCAAGAAAATGGCAAATGACTTTTTCGCCTCCTACTTCAATCACTTTTTGAGGATCAAATCCGATTTCCGGAATAGGTAATCTTTTTTCTTTAGCAATTTTCCGAGTTAACTCATAGGAATAAGACTTTATCCCATTGATTTGAACAATGTCTAATCCCCCCATTGCATCCGGATGCCATCTATCAATTATATATCCAACAATTTTTGCATGCTTTTCATCTCTCACCCAATTAATTAGGTTTTGTGTTTCAATATCAGAATCGGGAGTTGAAACGATAATTGCTTCACCATTATTAATATAAATCAATCCATTGTTATTGCTTTGCGTATGGACAAAACAATTTTCAGAAAGTTTATGTAAAACTAAATCATCAGAGACTCTTATTTCCTGCCCAAATAAATGATTCAGTAATAGCAGAAAAACTATTGCCAAATGACGAAAATTCATTTTATTGATCCTTGATTTTTATTTTGCTAAAAATATCTGATACTTTACTAAGATTGAAGATTTTCTATTTGAATATCAATTTCAAAGAAAAACATAAATTGGAACTGTATAGAATATTGTGAATTAATATTCGAGTTATATTATTAATTATCTTGACTATGTACATAGTCCTGACTATTTTTACATTAAATATAGCCTTCTCTCTAACGAACGTCGACTTCAAGTCGTTTTTCGAGTAATCGGAATAGTTTTAGAGCGGGCTTAATTTGTTTTCTGGCATCAATCTATTCTGATGATTATAATAGTGCTTGTATCCTTCGTATTTAGAACTATCATAAAGATCAATTACTAAAGAAATTTTATTCTCTATAAAATTGAAATATCGAATATCACCACGTTCAAATACTCGTTGTACCACCCAACATAAATAATCCGGTATAGTTAATAATGGTTCAGTAGTAGGATACTGAACATTAAAGACAATATCAGTAATAAAATCTTTTTCTGGTTTAGTCTTTTTAAATCTTTTTTGAGCTGTATCAATGGCTCTCATTAAATTAGTGTTTTTAGTAGAGTTGCCACGTTGCGCAACGTTTAGAATTAACTTACCTCCCATTTCAAATTTATTTTTTATAAGATGTGACAATAAGTCTGCGTAGAATTCTGATTCATTAGAATTATGTTTGTTAGAAAAAATTTCGTAAATCTTTCTGCCAACTACTGCTTCAAAACTAAAATCAATTCCCTTAATAAATTTGAAAAATTTTTCTCTAACTTCTGGCACATCATCTTTAGCATGGAAATAGAACCCACCATTAAGAACCTTTTTACGAATACTCGGAACATCTTTAAAGTACTCATCGGCTTCAATTTCTTTTTGCATAGTAATTATTTTTTCACGAATAGGGGTAAATGGTTCTTTAAATTTAACCATCCCAAGTAAAAAACACTTGCTTACACCTTCTACTTTTCCTACTGAAGGTATCTTTCCTTTTGTGAAAAATGTTGTATCACCTGCTTCATCTAAGAACCTATGATAGAATTCTTTTGATTTATTCTTGCTCATTTAAGTACATTTATTTTTTAACCCACTAGAATTTTTCAATCCTCGCCGTTAAGTCTGGCGTTAATTGTAAAAAATATTTTAGATGCTACACTGAATTCCCTTTTGACTTCTTTTTCTTGGGAGAATCATTATAATAGTCAATTCAATTAGTATCCTTACTCGGAGCTATATTAACTTTGAAATCAGGAGAATCAACCAATTGAAATGTTACGGAAGCAAATTTAATTTGTCCTTTCGTCTCATCTACTCTCTGAAGAATCTGAGTATATAATGCTGTTTTTGTTATACGGCGTTTTTTATAATTTACAATATATCGCAAAGTATATTCTACCCAGTTATCAGTAACAACTAGAGAAACCATCGGAGCAGTTTGTGCATCTTCTAAACGATATTTATACTGCAATTCATTCCATTCTTGTTTTGATCTTTCGCTCAATTCGCCTGCAACATCTTTTCCTACTTTTTCTAATATTTCCTTTACCATTTCATAGTTACTTCCGAATTGGATTGGAATTTTTATTTCATCCCATAAAAATGGAAAGTCGCCGGAATAATTAAAAACAGGTTCTTTGAAAACAAAACTATTAGCAATGAATACAATTCTTCCATTATACAAATCGCCATCTACCCATTGACCAGTTTCCATAATCGTAGTGCGTAGAATTCCAATATCCATTACATCGCCTTTAATTCCGCCAAGTTGGACACGATTTCCGGTTTTATAAAATCCGCCGAACATTATAGCAAGCCAACCGGCAAATGAGACAATCACTTCTTGAAGAGCAAATGCAATTCCAGCCCCGGCAACTCCGAAGGCAACAGTTAAGCCACCAAGTCTGTCACTAAAAACAATCGTCAATAATAATATTGTAAAAATATAGCCAATAAAGCTGCTGAATTTTTTGGCACGGTAGCGGTTATCGGTGTCTTTAATTTTTATGAGTAAGTTACGCTGAATTGCTTTTATTATTGCCCAAATGATTGCTACGCCAACAAGGAGAGATGCAATTTTCCCGACAGTGGGATCAAACAAGAAATTTTTAATTTGTTCTTCCATTCTGTTTTCCCTTATTAGTTTTACAAGTAATTTTCAATATTTATTTATAATATCCTGCATTACTCTCTTTCTAGATCATTACTCTCGGCAGCTTTACAAAATTAATACTTATTTAATAAATATATAGATTATTGTGTGAGGTATTCTAAATTAATGGTTATAGAGATGAATGGTGAAAGGACAAAATCATTTCAGGGAGGATAGGCATTAAAAAATTATGCCTATCGAACAAAATGGCTTATGTGAAGGTATCTGTACATTAACAAAATATTTCAGCCTAATCAAAAGCAGGTAATATATATTCTTCCAGCATTTCAATCACCTTGATGGTAGCAGTATAATTCCCCCCTGTAAAAACAACTACTGTATTTAATTCAGGGAGCACTATAATTTCTTGCCCACCCCAACCGACTCCATGAGACATGTTAATTATTTTTCCGAAATTTGTGTATGTTTTTAACCACCATGAATACGAGTAACTATGAATTCCGGAATCGTGCCCCGGTATATCAATATTTTTGTTATTAGCAAAAACAGTGGTGCAGTTTTCAATCCATTGTTTGGATAAAATTCGCTTGCCGTTAGATACACCATTATTCAAATACATAACACCAATTTTCACCATATCTCGCGGAGTAATCTCCAAGCCCCCTCCCGCTTCGATAACTCCATTGCTGTATCTTTCGCCCCAATAAGAAGAATCTATTCCCAACGGTTTGAATAAATATTCCTCGGAGAATTTATCAAGCTCCATGCCTGTTGCATTTTTAATGATCTCGCCTAATACAATTGTATTCCCACTTGAATAAGTGAATGAAGTTCCGGGATTATTTTTAAGTGGTTTCTCCAAAACAAATGAAACCGGATCCTTTTCCTGAAACCATATATTAATAATATCATTTGATTTACTGCTTAAATATTCTTTCCACTCATTCCACTCTAATCCCGAAGTCATTGTCAATAAATGCTCTATAGTTATTTTTTCTTTACCGTCTATTTTCAAATTTTGGTGGTCGGGCAGATAATCAAAAATAGATTGATTAACACTTTTGATAAATCCATTATCAATAGCGATACCGATGCAAGTAGAAGTAACACTTTTCGATACTGATTTTATATCATGCAGTTTGGAAGCATCCCAATTAGTTAACTCTCCATGATGATTTTCGCCAAAATAATTATATCTATGTCCCGGGAAATATTCTTCCAGTACGAGTTTATCATCCTTGAAAATGAGCATTGAATGAACTTCGCCATACTCACCGCAATTTATATTGTCTATTGCTTTTTTTATTAATGAGGAATCGATATTTACTTCTTCTAATGTGCCGACTTCAAATCCAGCATTAATATATTGAGGTGGGTGATAAACATATTGCGTATCAGGTTGGCATTCACAGCCTGCAAATATTAAGGATGGAACTACCATTAATAAAAAAATGTATTTCGATAAAATGATTTTATCTATTTTCATTTAATAATTCACTTAATTTTAATTTTATTTACAAATGATTAGCTATAATATAAATAAAAATAGACGATACATCCATTTTATGAAATTAGATTTTAATTTTTGATACAAATGAGTGGTAAGAATAAAATTATGCTGAGCGGAGTCTTTTTTTTATTTGATTTTTCTAAATTTCTTTCTGTATTCCTTATCCATTTTCTCAGTCGAATATTGTACTATAAGTCTTCCGCACTTGTCTTTCCAGTTCATTAAAAAATTTTCAATTTCGGCAGGGTATTCTTTCCATAATCCACGTAATAATGTCCCAATACCCTTTTGGACATATTCCGAATCATCAAGCATCAATGGTTCAATCAGATTAATGGCATCGATAAGTTTTAATTCATTTTTAATTAACACAACTAATGTAACCGGCACAGCTCTCCGTTTCCATTCTGATTCTGAAGTAGTCCATTCTTTCAATTTTTCAAACGATATTATTTTATCAATCAAGAAATGGCAAAGTACAAACATGCACAATATATCAGTAGTTGCCCAGTTTTTTATATCCTTATCTAACCATTTGCCAATTCTATCAAATGTTTCAATTGAAAACTCATCTTTTTTTGAAGCAATAAAAAAAGTTGCAAAGCTTGCCTCTTCTAATAAACCGGTTGACATTAATATATCGCCCAAATCTAAATAATCGTCTAAGGTCATATCGTTTGACCATAAATTCAACCATATTGATTTCTGAGATTCAAAGATTTTTGTATCTATACCATATCCTTTATAACCTTCTTTGAAATATTTTGAATATTTATTTATTATCGAATTATCAGAGTTAGCAAGACAAAACTCTATTATTTCCTTATGCTTCAATTGTAATTTTTTCATAGTTTGTATCCATCATTTGTTTGATTAAATGAGTCATCCACTCACTCTTGCATTAAAATCAAACGAAATATATCTTTTAATTTTATAATTGTAATCTACATTCCAAAAATAATTTTTCAAGTACTGGATTTATTATAGATAACGGGAGTTTTGTGTTTCCATTCATCCCATAATTTGTCGTTTGTTACCAATTCCACCATAAAATGACCGACATTTATTCTGCTCGTTTTGCCCGAATCGAAAATGGGACTTTTTATTTTCTGAATGTAAATTTCGTATTCACTAGGAGTTTCCTCATCGATAAGCGAATCAGGACGAACCGCCACCCAATCAATAGTGGATTGTGAGCCTATTTTATAAACGAGATAATCAGCAGCTAGCATATTATCCTTATGAGGAGGCAATAGGACTTTTAATAACGAGAAGATGATCTTTTCGCCGAATGTATTAATTTCACCTATCTTTCTATTCGTATATGCGGTGGTGCTCATTAAGATAAATTTTGGGTTAAGATTTTGGGATTGTATCGCTTCAATTATTTTCACAACCGTATTATAAACCAATTTATATGGAGGACCGAGAATACCTTTGAAACTCAAATTGTGCCCAAGACAACAGAATATAGAATCACAATCTTTAATTAGATCTTTGATTTTTGCGGAGTCGAAATCATTAATATTACCTCTTATGATTTCAATGCTGCTATTTTCTGATATTTGACTTGGTATTATTGCAGATTCTCTAACGACTATTCGAACTTGGATATTCTTATTGATAAGGTGATGAACAACCAATTTACCGGTTGCTCCGCTCGCTCCCAAAACAAGTGCTTTCATACTCC
>CALDDL010000280.1 GCA_937936675.1 uncultured bacterium | reverse complement strand
AGTCTCGTTGACCCTGCACAAAGATTAAAGGATATATATTAATTATGTCATTCTGGGAAATTATACAAGGAATGTTTCCATTAATTCTTTTAATTGCTCTTTTATTCGGAGCTCTTATTTTAGTAAAAAGATACTCTTTTTCAATTAATGGAAGAAAATCAAAATTATTAAAAATAGAAGTAATGAATAACCAAATGATTCTACCGAAAAAATATTTAAGTGTTGTCAAGGTGGAAAATAAGGTTTTACTCCTTGGTATTAGTGAAAATAATATCACTCTATTAAAAGAATATGAATATGATGAAAGTATGGAGATCGATGATATTTCTTTAAATGAGAAAGGTTCTTTCGTCGATATACTTAAGCAGAATTTGGGTATGAAATGAAAAAGTTTTTATTATTTGCATCAGTAATTTTATTGTTATTTGTTTTCAATGAAACAAGTTTAGCGCAGGCAGCTTCCGGTACAGGTGGAACAACCCTTCCTTTTCCCAAAATTGATTTGAATGTCGGGGCAGCTCAAAATGGCGAGGATGTCTCGGTAACTCTTCAAATATTACTTTTGATGACCGTTCTATCATTAGCTCCGTCAATTGTAATAATGACAACTGCATACTTAAGAATTATAATTGTATTCCATTTTCTAAAAACAGCATTAGGCACTCAACAGATGCCTCCCGCACAGATACTTGCGGGAATAGCTCTCTTTATTACCTTTTTTATTATGTCTCCCACTTGGAATAAAGTAAATGATATTGCCTTAAAGCCATTAATGGAAAATAAGATGAGCGTGAATGAAGCTTATGATAAAGGAATAGAGCCGATACGTGAATTTATGTTTAAGAATGTACGTGATGAAGATTTAGAATTATTTCTTGGGCTTTCAAAATTGGATAAACCGGCAAACCGAAATGAAGTTTCTACATTAGTTCTTGTCCCTGCATTTGTTTTAAGTGAATTAAGGGCGGGGTTCATAATTGGATTCTTTATGTTCGTTCCCTTTGTTATGGTGGATATGATTGTTTCGAGTATTTTAATGTCTATGGGTATGATGATGATGCCGCCTATGATGATCTCTCTCCCATTCAAGATATTACTGTTTATTCTTGTTGACGGATGGAATTTAATTATTGGTTCACTTGTAAGGAGTTTTTCGTAAAATGACCGAAGAATTAATTGTAGAAATCTTAAAAGATGCTTTTTATACATCATTCATTATTTTATTACCTCTTTTGGGAGTTGCATTAATCGTGGGTATATTTATCTCCATTTTTCAAGCAGCCACTTCAATTCAGGAAATGACTCTTACTTTCGTTCCTAAACTAATAGCAACAATTTTAGTGTTCATCCTTCTTTTGCCTTGGATCATCGATAAAATGGTGGGTCTTACAACAAGAATGTTTACAATGTTCTTAACTGTACTGAAATGACGGATATATTAATAACTGATTTTATTATTGTTGTACTAATTTTTATACGAATTATCGGGGTGTTTTCCACTGCTCCTGTTTTTGGAAATAGAGCAATACCAATCTTTGCCAAGATCGGACTTTCATTAGTAATCAGTTATATCGTATTTCTTACCATAGATACGAGCAAAATTGTAGTTGATCAGAACATTTTTGCAATAGCAATGTTTGGAGCTAAGGAATTATTGACCGGAATCATAATGGGTTTCATTATTAATTTTGTATTCTGGGGGATTTCATTTGCAGGTTTCTTAATCGGATTTGATATGGGACTTATGATGTCGGAAGTAATGAATCCATTAGATGACACTCAAGGTAATGTAATGGGAGAAATACTTTTTTATGCAGCAATGATGATATTTTTTATAATTAATGGACATCATTATATAATTACCGGAGTCGTTTCATCTTTTGCTGCAATACCCATTGGCAAATATACAATTAATGAACCGGTGATTAATCTTCTTATCAGATACTCCTTTATGGTATTTACTATTGCCGTAAAAATTGCCTCCCCAATTATGGTATCCTTTTTCTTAGTTCATCTTGCCGAAGGAATTATAGCAAAAGTAATTCCTAATATTCAAGTATTCTTCGTAACTCAGCCGATAAAGATTGGCTTGGGATTAGTCGTTATCATTGCAGTTATTCCTTTTTATGTTTTAGTAGTAAAATATTTATTGCAAGGATATGAGTATCAACTTCTTGAATTAATTAGGGCGATGGGGGCATAATGGCAGATACTGGCGGACAAGAAAAGACCGAACAAGCCACCGGAAAAAAGCTCTCCGATGCTAGAGAGAAAGGACAGGTGGCTAAAAGTGCCGAAATTAATTCTCTAGCTGTATTCGGTACTGGATTGATAATATTATTTATAACCAAAAGTTTTATTGCGGGTGAAATAGGGGAATTTACAACCGAGCTATTAAAATCGATTGCTCAAATGAAAATGACTCAGAATATAGTTCAAACGTATTTTTTGAAATGGACACTTGTTTTTTTTACGCTTCTTGCTCCTGTTTTCGGAGGAGTTTTCGTAGCTGCTTTGGCTAGTAATATTGCTCAATTCGGATTTAAATTCACTCCAAAAGTCTTCGAATTCAAACTTAGTAAATTCAATCCCATCTCGGGGCTAAAGAGAATTTTCTTCTCATCAAACTCAATGGTTGAGTTGGGTAAATCACTTGTGAAATTATTTATCATTGGTTTGTTTACATATTTTATTATTTCGAAATTAATTGAAGATAGCGTTGCCTTAGTTAATTTGAGTCTTTATGACACTGTATCTTTTATGCTGGATTCAGCTTTTTCATTAATTTGGAAAATAGTATTATGTTTCACCGTTATAGCATCGGTAGATTTCTTATTCCAAAAATTTAAATTTAAGAAAGACATGATGATGACTAAAGAAGAGACAAAAGAGGAGAATAAGCAGCAAGAAGGCGATCCTCATGTTAAGTCTCAAATTAGAAAAAAAATGATTATGTCAGCAAGAAACCGAATGATGCAGGATATTCCGACCGCAGATGTAATAATTACAAATCCGACTCACGTTGCCGTGGCTCTTAAATATGACCTTCAAAAAGATGCCGCTCCCAAGGTAGTAGCTAAAGGTTTAGACGAATTAGCACAAAGAATTAAAAAGTTAGGTGTGGATAATAATGTACCATTGCACGAAGATGTACAGTTAGCGCGTGCTTTATATAAAACATGCGAAATTGGGGACTTTATTCCGGCAAAATTATTCAAAGCTGTGGCACAAATTTTGGCGTATATATTCCAATTAAAGAATATGAAAAAGAGAAGAAGCATAATATAACTTGAAAATGTTCGGCAAAAATAGCGATATACTCTTAGCATTTGGATTAATCTTTATGCTCGGGCTTCTACTTATTCCTCTACCTGCTTATATGCTGGATTTTCTCCTTGCTCTAAATATTACTTTAGCTGTACTGGTATTAATAGTCTCCTTATATATCCAAAGCCCTTTGGATATCTCAGTTTTCCCCGGCTTATTACTAATAACTACATTATTCCGTCTGGGTCTTAATATTAGTTCCACTCGTTTAATCTTAATAGATGGATATGCCGGACAGGTTATCGAATCGTTTGGTTCTTTCGTTGTTGGCGGTAATTATGTAGTTGGTTTTGTAATCTTTATTATTCTTATTGTAATCCAGTTTATAGTTATCGTAAAAGGTTCAGGTAGAATATCTGAAGTAGCCGCTAGATTTACTCTTGATGCTATGCCCGGAAAGCAGATGGCAATCGATGCGGATTTAAATACAGGCTTAATCTCAGAAGCTGATGCCAGAAAGAGAAGAGATATTATTTCTCGCGAGGCAGAATTTTTTGGTGCAATGGATGGTGCAAGTAAGTTCGTTAAAGGAGATGCAGTCGCCGGTTTGGTAATTAATGGAATCAATATTCTTGGCGGTTTTATTATTGGAGTACTCCAGAGAGGATTAAGTTTTTCGGATGCTTTGCAAACTTATACAATATTAACGATTGGTGATGGATTAGTATCACAGGTCCCTGCACTTATTATTGCGACTGCTGCAGGTTTTGTAGTAACTAGGAGTGCCGCAGGTACTGCACTTGATTTCCAAATGAAAACGCAGCTATTCGCCAATCCAAGAGTACTTGGAACGGTTTCAGGCGCGATATTCCTTTTTGCATTAATTCCGGGAATGCCCACTATCCCATTTTTAATTATAAGTGTTGTTCTTGGTGTTTCATCTTATGTATCTAAAAAAGATATTAGAACAGAAGGAGAAGGCAAGGCAAAAGAAGAAGAAACAATTGAAGCCGAACCCGCCGAAGAAAAAGTTGAACAATATTTACAAGTCGATCCTATCGAAGTGGAAATTGGTTATGGTCTAATTAGTTTGGTTGATGAGAAGCAAGGTGGAACTTTATTCCAAAAGATCTCTTCGACAAGGAAGATGATAGCACTAGATTACGGTGTTCTTGTCCCGCCGGTGAGAGTGAGGGATAACTTACAACTTTCACCGAACGAATATATTATTAAAATTAAAGGTACTTTAGTCGCTGATTTTGAGATCTATCCGGATCGCTATTTAGCAATGAATCCGGGTATGATTGATGAACAAATTGCGGGAATTCCCACTACCGATCCGGCATTTAATCTCCAAAGTTATTGGATTAATCACGAGGATAAAGAACGCGCAGAACTATTAGGTTATACAGTTGTCGATGCTATTTCTGTTTTGGCTACTCATCTTCAAGAAGCATTAAAGAAGAATTTTGATAAGATATTATCGCGCCAAGAAGTAAAACAACTTCTCGAAAACTTGAAGAAAGAATATCCGGCAGTTGTCGATGATATTAATCCCGATTCTCTTAATCTTGGTACTATCCAAAAGGTATTACAATCATTGCTAAAAGAAGGTATTCCTATTAAGGATTTAGTGCGCATCTTAGAAGCGTTAATAGATTATTCAAAAACTACTAAGAATATCGATGTACTTACAGAATATGTAAGACATTCAATAGGGGATACGATAGCAAATCTTTATAAAGATCAGAACGGCATCATTCATGCACTAGCTATCGGTGATCAATTAGAGGGAATGATTACGCGTTCACTTCAATCCCAGAAAGATAGTGTAGTTACTCTAGGACTTAGTCCGCAAGTGCTTCGTGGATTGAACCAAAGATTAATAAGCGAATTGGAAAAGATATTTAAATTAGGTTATCAGCCGATATTAATTACTTCGGCTGCTATCAGACCCTATTTTTATCGTTTAATAAATACAAGTTTCCCGGAATTAATTATGCTTTCATATAGCGAACTTCCGGCTAATGTTGAAATAGAATTTATTGGAAAGTTAGAGGTGGATAATGCAGATTAAAAAATTTACTGCTCCGACATTAAAAGAAGCTACCGAAATGATGAAAGAAGAATTAGGCGGAGATGCAATAATACTAGGAACGAGGGTCATTGAAGGTGATAGAAAATTCAACGCTAAGAAGATGTTTGAAATTACTGCCGGTGCCGATGAGATAATAAAAAAGAATTCCGGTAAGAATAATGAATTAAAAAAAGAATCAAAAAATATTTACGAAAAAGAGATTGATGGGATTAATAAGAAAATTTTTAATCCTGAAAGCAGAACTGCAAGTTCTGAAGCAGAAGCTGTTGTTAGTCAGACAAAACCACAAAGTCATTTTAAAAGTGAAAAGCTTGATAAAAAAATAAAAGAGTATTCTGACCTTCTTCTGGAAAGAGATATTCAAAAACCGATAGTCAAAGAGATAGTAAAACATTTGGATAATTATTCAGGATTAGTGGAAGAAAAAAATCTTGAATCTTACTTGCTTTCCAGTCTTTCTTCTATGGTAACCACAAAAGAATTTAAAGTAAAGAAGGGAAAGACCGTAAAAATTGCACTTGTTGGTCCAACAGGTGTTGGTAAGACCACCTGTATTGCAAAGCTAGCTGTAATCTCTAAAATTATTCATAAACTTAAAGTCGGTCTGATTACAATTGACACTTTCCGACTCGGAGCAATAGATCAATTAAGAATTTTTTCTGAGATAAGCGATATAGAGATGGCTGCTGCTTATGAGCCGGCTGATATGAAAAAGCTATTAAATAAATTCAGCGATAAAGATATTGTTTTTATTGATACGGTAGGACGCAGTCAAAGAAATTCCGATAACTTAAGTAAAATAAAAGAGTATTTAGATGTGGCTAAAGTTGATGATGTGATGCTCGTAGTAAGCGCAGCAACTGCTCCTCGGACTTTGAATGATATCTCAACTAAATTTAAGATTTTTGATTATAAGTCAGTGATCTTTACTAAAGCCGATGAAGCAGCTTCTTATGGTGCAATTCTTAATTTATCTTATAACTTTAATACACCGATTACTTTTATCACAAACGGTCAAGTGATCCCTGATGACATACTTGCAGTAAGCAGCGAGTATATTGCTAATCTCATATTCTCGGGGAAGTTATATTAAATGGATAGCCAAGCTACCAGACTGATAGAATTATTTAATCTCAAGAAAAGAGATTCGGCTGCCAATTCTGCTAAAATAGTTTCTGTTATCTCGGGTAAGGGAGGTACAGGAAAATCTTTTTTCGCTCTTAATTTTGCCGCCCAATTAGCTAAAAGAAAAAAAAAGATTCTTTTGATCGATTTTGATTATAATTTCGCTAATCTTCATCTATTTTTAAATAAAACAGTTGCAAGTCCACTATCAGAATTTTTCTTAGATCGTCTTTCTTTAGGTGAATTAATCGAACATAATTCAGATTATTTGGACATAATTTTCGGTGATTCGGGATTTGATAGCAACGTTCAAATTAATGAAGAGAAGATTGAACGTACTTTTTTTAGTATTGAAAAATTAGCAGATAAATATGATTATATAATACTCGATAGTGCAGCAGGCGGAAATGATATGACTTTAAGACAAATATCTTATTCCGACTATAATATAATAGTTACCTTACCGGAGCCGACCTCCATAATGGATGCTTATGTGATTCTAAAATATTGTGCTGTAAACGAATTAAAACCTTTTAATACAATAGTAATAAACAAAAGTGATAGTAAAGAAGAAGGGAACACGGCATTTAGCAACCTAAATTCTGCTGTTACCCACTTTTTATCGATAGATGTAAAATTATTGGGATTAGTATCAAATTCTGATCTTGTAACAAAATCGATTAAATCACAAAAATTGCTATCAATCACCGCTCCAACCTCTCAAATAATATCAGAAATATCAGAAATTGCAGAAAGATTCATTAAAATCGGTCATGTGGCTAATAATAACCATAGACTGATATCAAACCTTCAATAATAACCCCTAAAACAGCTAATACACGCTAAAAAGAGCATTTTTTGCTTTGGTATAATGTTTGTTTATTTATCAGAAACAAAGGAGAGATAATGAACAAAATAATATTTCAATTCGGGTTACTCGTGTTCTTCTTTTCCATAATATATTTTACACAGAAAGGGGATTCCCTTGCACAGATCGTTCTTAATTCATTTACGATCTTTATCATTCTAACAGTAATGTTAAGTCTATTATCAATAATGCTAATTCGTTCAATTAATAAAAATTCGTTTGATAAAATAAATAGCTATTCAGAAGATTTAGCGGGAACCAATAAGAATGAATAATTCAAATTTGTGGACATCGTTTAAAGTTAATCCGACATCTGATTTGAAAAAACAGATTATTATGAATTATGTAAACTTAGTGCACTATGTAATTCATAAATCTAATTTCAATTATAATGACATATTTGATCGTCGAGATTTCTTTCAATTCGGCATAGAAGGTCTAAGCGAAGCAATAGATAGATTTGATCCTGATTTCGGTACAAAATTTGAAACTTATGCGATCCAAAGAATCAGAGGAAAAATATATGACGAACTTAGAAAATACAGTCCAAAATATGAAACAGCATTGGACAGCGATTCAATCTCAGTTAATACAACTAAAAGAGTATCTCTCAATAAAACAGTCCACGAAGATGATGGAATGCAGGTTTATGAATTAATCTCCGATAACGGATTAGAGCCTGATGATATCCTAGAGAAAGGCGAAACAAAGGCAAAATTAATTGCTTTGATCAAAGAACTTAATGAAAGAGACAGAACTATTCTAAGTCTCTATTATTATGAAGAACTAAATTATCAGGATATTTCAAAGTTATTAAATATCACTGTTTCAAGAATTTCGCAAATTCATTCAAAAATAATAAAACAATTAAAAACCAAATTGGCACCTTATAATGATTGATGTATCTTATGCAGAAACAAAAGGAAAGATTAAACAGCAGCTTTCCAATATTGGTAATCTTCCTTCGATTCCGCACATAATAACTGAAGTATCCCAGCTTTTGGATAACGAAAGAACTAGTGCATCGGACTTGTGTAAAGTTATTTCAAAAGACCAATCAATTGCTGCAAAGATACTCGCAGTTGCAAATTCTCCTTTATATGGATTGCCAAGAAGAGTAGCAACAATTGATTTTGCAATTGTAATAATCGGTTTTGAACATATAAAGAATATACTCCTCGCTCTTTCTTTAGTCGAAGCATTCAAAGTGAGAAAAACTTCTGATTGGAATCATCGTGATTACTGGCGTCATTCGATATTGACTGCAACGGCAGCAAAAAGAATAGCTGATGATTTAAGATATCCTAAGTCCGGCGAAGTTTTTACTGTTGGTCTATTACACGATTTAGGATTAGTCGTTTTACAGAAATATATGAATTTTGATTTCAAAAAAATTATCGAAATTTCTACTAAAGAAAATCTTCCGTTATATGAAGCAGAATTTAAAGTTCTTGGCTACACACATGAGCATCTAGCGGAATTTTTATTAGAGAAATGGAATTTCCCTCAATATATAACAGATTCAGTATTGAATCATCATACTCCATCGAGATCAGAAAAGAATCCGGTGCTTTCATCATTAATTCATTTAGTGGATTATATGACTCAAAAGATGAAAATCGGTGATTTCGTATGGGATAATGACTACAAGTTTGATACAAATATAATTGATATCCTCGGGTTCGGGAATCAAGAATACTTAGATAAATTCATTTATAGTTATGAACCCTTATTTAATAAGCAAATTGAGACAATAATATAATGGCGACTATGTACACAGCAGCATTTGACCAAACCCAAAAAAGAGAAAGAACACAATTAATTCTTAAAAGAGTTAGTAACCTTTCTCCAATACCAAAAATTCTCTCTGAAGTTCTTGATTTGTTAAAGGACATCAATACAAGTCCACAGCAATTAGCGAGAGCTATTTCGAGAGATCAAAGTATAGTAGTAAAAATACTTACTATTGCAAACTCTCCTTTTTACGGTTTAGTAAAAAGAGTAGCATCCATCGAATATGCAATTATGATCCTTGGTTTTAATGAAATCAGGAATATTGTAACTGCATTATCATTAATGGAAGCCATGAAAAACAAAAGCGATCAATATATGGATCAGAAAGAGTTTTGGACGCATGCATATATCACAGGTGCTTTAGCTAAAAAGCTTGCTGATGATATGGGAATTCGCCAAAGCGGTGATTGCTTCGTCGGAGGTCTGCTTCATGATCTCGGTATATCGGTAATCCATAGATATATGCACTCCGATTTTGCATCGATATGCGAAAGTGTAAAGATGGGTTCTGAATATAAAGATGCCGAAAATCTATTCCTTGGAATGGATCACCAAGCTATCGGTTATTCATTATTGAAGAATTGGAATTTACCAGATAACTTCTGCGAAATGGTTAAGTACCATCATAATCCCAATATGGCTTATAACACAAAAATAATAAGCTCTGTAATTCATCTAGCAGATTATATGACACAGCAACTTAAATTGGGCAGCTTTTCATGGGATGCAGGAATGACTCTTAATGAAGAAACTGCTGTATCTCTTCAACTTCTTGATCCTGAAAGTATTGAGAAATTTATCGAACAATATAGAGAACAAGTTCAGCAACAGTTAGAAACTATAAGGCACTTAAGTTGAGACTAATAAAAGAAAATACTTCCAAGTTTGCTTCTTATACTCAATCGCTCCAGTATTATACAAAAGGAAACGATTCAGGAGATTTAAGAGTAATTACTTTTGATCAGTTTAAGACAAAGAATAATCTTTTTGAAAAATATGAACTTTATTTTGAAAATATATCTTCATTCCAAAAAGAAATTCTTAAATCGAAATCAATAGTAGAAATTAATACTCTTTTAGGACAGTATATCAAAAAGATTCTGGGTGCAAGTGAAGCAGAACTATTTTTATTAGACGAAGGAAATCAAAATATTATTCCGGCTTCTTCTAAATGTACATCGCTTCATAAGGGGCTGGTTCAAAAAGCTTTTACAGGCGGAATGTTGGATTGGATTTTTGAAACCGGGAAACCGACACTTATACCGGATTTAAAAACAGTTACAAAGAACGGGACTAAATTATTCCAAATAATATTTCCTATTCAGAGCAATTTCTTTAATGGCATTTTATCTATTCTAGATAGCTCGCTTAAATATTCGGATAGTTCATTTGAATGTAAATCTATTCAAATGGCACTTGGAATGATTATCCCTACTTTAGCATCTATTCAACAAAGAAAAACAATCGAAACGCTTTATAACGACCTTCATATTTATCAATCGAAACTTAATAATAATTTCCGTTTGTATGCAGCAGGAGAGTATGCCGATGGAATTACAAAAGAGATGCTCGATTCGCTTCAAATAATTCTAAGCAGTGTAGAATATATTGAAAATGAATTTGCCGAAGTCGATTCCGAAATTATCGGACAAGTGAAGAAAAGAGTAAAATACTTAAGTGAATGTTCACAGAGGTTCTTGAAATTTAATGAAGTAACGGAAAATAGTTCTAAAGGAAATCTACCGAGCAATATTAATTCGATAGTAAATGAATTTTATTCAGTTATGCTTCCAACATTAAAAGATCATCAATTAGAATGTGAACTTGACCTTGAAGATGGCATGCCTCCATTATTAACCGATGCCAAACAGATTAAACAAGTGCTAACAAATATCTTCTCATTAATAAAGAATCACACAAATAGCGGAAGCGGAATTTATATTCAATCAAAATATTTGAATGAATCAATTCAACTCTCGTTTTTCATCACTGAATATTGGAGTGATTTTAATGAGAAGATGGATTATAAGTCAAACTTAACAGTAAAAATAATTAATGAATTAATGCAAAAGAGCGAAGGACGCGCCGATTTTAATTCGCTTCAAGAGAATGGAACGAGCATTCGCCTTACATATCCACTAAAAAGGTCATTGAAATTATGAAATTATTTTTAGTTCTCCTTTTTATTTCGTGCTCAATATATGCACAAGAAATTGATAGTAATTCAGTTGCTGCAACCGATTCAATTTCGATTAATGAAATGGTTCAGTCTCAAATAACGACTGCAATGGAGACCGGTTCACATTCAAGTATGATTAAGAATGTACCCAAAATTCTTGAAGTACCAAAAGCTGCAATTAAACCTCCGTTAAAAAATAATTCAGCATCTATTTTAGATTCATTTTCTTTGGAGATAAAAATATTTGTAACAGCATCATTATTAATAGTCTTCTTTGTTGCAGCAAAAAGAATATTAAGCGGCATAAAACATCGTTCGGGAAGTAAATTAAAAAAGAAAATTGGTTTAATGAGAGAAGAAAAAGTTCTTTCTTCGGTCGATCCAAAAAAGACTAAGATAAGAAGATCTCTTAAAAATAAATCTGTTCTAAATAATATCGATTCTAAAAAGTTAACAAAGAAAGCCAAACAATTACAAATACCTCAAGGTGAATTGGCTTTAGCAGCTCATTTGAAATATCTCGAATTAAAAAGAATATAGGTAAAAAAAGATGATTAAGGGACTATATACAGTAGCAAGAAGTCTTGATTTTAGGACAAAAAATATTGAATTGATTGCGAATAATCTTGCGAATATAAATACTACCGGATATAAAAGGGAGATCCCTTTCTCAGAATACTTAAATGAATCGGGTGGTGTGGATATAAAAAAGATTTCAAATATGGATCAGGGGGAAACAATTTTAACATCCAATCCGCTTGATCTTATGATCGATGGAAAAGGATTCTTTACGATTCAAAATGAAGATGGCTCTATGGAATTAACTAGAGATGGAAGATTTAAAATTAATGAAGAGGGGTTTCTAACTGATTCAGTCAATAGAAAAGTGATGGGAAAAAATGGTGCAATAAGTCTTGAAGACACACTTCTTACGAAGGACTCAAAAATCTTAATTTCTCCCGAAGGTGAAGTGAGGGTAGGGGATAAGATTATTGATTCACTTTCGATATCAAATGTAGATATGCCCGAAGAATTAGTAAGAACAAGCGGTTCAAATTTTATAGCCGAAGACGGAACGATAATCCCAGCTACGATAAATGATTTTAAGGTTGTTCAAGGGTATATAGAAGAATCAAACACTAATCCATTAATAGAAATGGAGCAGATGATTTCAGTGAATAAAAGTTTTGAATCGGCACAAAAAATTATAAGTGCATTGGATAAGTCTTTAGACGATGCAAACCAAATTGGAAAAGTATAAAAGGGAGATGAATAAATGCCAACAAGAGCATTAAGAACAGCAGCTTCCGGTATGTATGCACAGCAGATAAATGTAGAAGTTATTTCTAATAATATTGCGAATATTAATACGACCGGATTCAAAAAGAATAAAGCTGATTTCCAGGATTTAATGTATCAGGAAGTGAATATAAATGCATTATCCTCCACCACTCCCGGAGTGAATGAAAATAGTGGAAATAAAATTCAGGTAGGTAATGGTGTTAAACCCGCCGCTACACAAAAGATATTCAAGCAAGGAGACGTTACACTTACTCAGAACCAATTCGATCTCGCAATTCAAGGAGAAGGATTTTTTCAGGTAAGAAAAGGAGACGGAACTTATGCTTATACAAGAGATGGTTCTTTTAAGACGAATTCGGATGGAAAATTAATAACTTCAAGCGGCTATCTCTTAGACCCCGAAATCTCTGTTAATAGTGATGTATTGTCAGTTTCAATAAGTAAAGAAGGTGAGATCGAAGCAGTTCAAACCGATGGTTCGACTATTTCATTGGGTCAACTTGAATTAGTGCGCTTTATGAATAATGGCGGTCTAATAGCCTTAGGCGATAATCTTTATGGTGAAAGTGGTGCCTCAGGTCAGCCGATATTAGGTAATCCGGGTACTAATGGTTTTGGAGCTATTCAACAAGGTTATCTTGAAGCTTCTAATGTTGATATCGTTGAAGAGATGATTGCTATGATTGCCGCACAAAGAGCTTATGAAATGAATTCTAAAACTGTCAAAACAGTCGAAGAGATGATGACTATGGCAAATAATCTAAAAAGAGGTTAATTGAAGTGAAATCAATTCTTTTAATATTGTTCTCTTTCTTATTCGTTTCTCAAAATTCAATTGAGAACGAATTGAGAGATTATCTATTAAAACGATTTAGCGATTGTGAAAAATTAGAGTATGAAATTGCTTCTAATATAAAACTATCCACTATAGAAGGAATTGATTATAGCAGAGAATATTCTGTGAATAAAAATATTGTTACGATTCCGGTTCTATTAAGAAAAAATCAATCGACTGCCAATTCATATTTGTCGGTTAAAATAAAATTATACAAAACAGTTTTAGTGGCAGCTGAAAATATTGATAGAAACGAAATTTTATTTAATAATAATTTCAGAAAAGAAGTAAAAGATGTATCTATATTGAACGGAACACCGATTTCGGAATTAGATAACAATTCAGGTTTAGTATCTAAGTTATATATCAGACAAGGTTCTGTACTGCTTAGGGAGATGACTGAGGGCGTGCCTGATATTGAGAATAATCAGCGTGTTACTTTACATGCTGGCAAAAATGGAGTGGACATTTCTTTAGACGTTACCTCCCGCGAAAAAGGTTTTATAGGTGATATAATAAGAGTGGTAACACCTGAAAATAAAATTCTAAGAGCAAAAATAATTGATAAAAATAACGTAGTAATAGAAGAGTAAATAATATGAAGAAAATAATTTATATAATGATTTTAATGACTGTTTATTTAAATGCACAAGATATGCGTAACAGCTCATTCTATTCTCTATTTTCGGATAATAAAGCATCTAGAACGGGAGATGCAGTAACGATAATTGTAATGGAGTCATCTCAGGCATCGAATAATGCAGAAACAAATTCGAGCAGAGGAAGCGATCTAGGGTTAAACTTTTCCGGTTCTTTAGATAAGACTGCTTTGCCTACTGCGAAGATGGATATGGGAACTAATAATGCGTTCTCGGGTTCGGGATCGACTAAAACAACCGGATTAGTAAGAACAAAAATTAGTGCTACTATCGATTCGGTACTTGCCAACGGTAATATGGTAATTAAAGGAAGCAGAAAAATTGTAATTAATGGCGAGGAGCAGTTGGTATCTATTCGAGGAGTTGTTCGCTACTCTGATATAAGCTCAGATAATTCTGTACTATCTTATAATATATCGGATGCGGAAATTAGTTTTGAAGGAAGCGGAATAATAGATGATTCACAAAAACCGGGTTGGTTAACTAAATTTTTCCATTGGATATTCTAAAGAAAATATTATGAAAAATAGATCAATATATAGTCTCGTAATTCTTTTATTAATTAACTCAATTATCTTCGGACAGAGGATAAAAGATGTTGCATATTTAAATGGAGCATCGAGTGAGCAGATTATCGGATATGGGTTGGTAGTGGGACTTGCCGGAACGGGCGATAGTTACCGTTCATCGTTCACAATCCAATCTGTTTCGAGTATGTTAAAACGCTTTGGAATCACAGTACCACAGACTGATTTGAAGACAAAGAATGTAGCTGCAGTAATGGTAACGGCATCCTTAAATTCACAATTAAAAGCCGGAGCTGTTTTTGATGTTGTAGTTTCTTCGATGGGTGATGCTACAAGTCTTCAAGGTGGAACATTGCTAATGACACCGATTTCAGGTGGAAGTGGAAAAGTTTATGGATTTGCTCAAGGTCCAATTTCGGTCGGCGGATATGACATCAACACTCCATCGGGAAGCAGATTAGCTAAGAATCATTCGCTTGCAGGAAGAGTGCCTAGAGGTGGGAGCTTAAAAGAAGATGTAAATACCGAACAGGTTTCCAATCAGGAAGTAACTGTATTTTTAAGAAATCCCGATCTTACAACATCTAGCAATGTATCAACAGCAATTAATACAAAGTTTGGCGGTGAAATAGCTAAATCGGTTGACGCAGCATCGATAATAATTGCTGTACCTGCCGATAAACAAAATAATTTTGTGGCTTTCTTAGCGGAATTAGAAAATCTAAATATTAATATCGATAACATAGCAAAAGTAGTACTAAATGAAAGAACAGGAACAGTTGTAGCAGGGAGTAATGTAAGAATACAACCAGTAAGCATTACACACGGAAGCCTGAATATACAGATTCGATCTAATCCGATAATATCACAACCGAATGCATTCTCTCAAGGAAGAACCGAACTATTTAATAATCTAATTCCATCGGTATCGCAGGATTCAACAAGTACTATAGCAATTCAAGGTGCAACAAACGTGCAGGAGATTGCCGCCGCTCTTAATTCTCTCAAAGCAACTCCTAGAGATATAATTGCAATATTCCAAGCATTAAAAGAAGCCGGTGCATTAGTAGCAGAATTAGTGATAATGTAATTATGAATGAAATAGAACTTAAAATATCGAATAGCCAAAAGCACTTATCAAAAATTGAAAATACAAATTCAAGATTTGGTAAAGAAGATAAGGTAAAACTTGCAAAAGCTGCAAAAGAATTTGAAAGTATGCTTACTCAAATGATGCTTAACTCAATGAGTAAAACAACTGGCGGACTCCTTGGCGAAGAAGGTTACGGTAATGATATGTTTGATACCGTCTTTGAACAACATATCGCAGGTCAGATTTCTAATAGCAAGAATCTTGGTTTAGCTGAATCAATTTATAAAAAAGTAACCGGTGAAGATTTTGATCCCGAATTACTTTCTAAAGCCTTTAGAAGGGAAAAAACTATTAATAAAGATGCTATTCAAATAAAAGGTATGGATAAAATACAAGGCATTAGACCGAGCAATGGCTCATTAAATAGAATAGAGAAATTTGAACCGATAATTGAAGAAGCTTCAAAGGAATTTGGTGTCAGTAAGAATATAATAAAATCAGTTATAATGACTGAATCAGCCGGTAATCATAAAGCAGTATCTTCGGCTAAAGCTAAAGGTTTAATGCAATTAATGGATTCCACGGCAGCAGACCTAGGAGTAAGAAATTCTTTCGATCCAAGCGAAAATATTAATGGAGGCACTAAATATTTAGCTCAAATGCTTCGACAATATGGTGGAGACTTGAAGCTTGCTCTTGCCGCTTATAATGCCGGTCCCGGAAATGTTGATAAATATAATGGAGTTCCTCCTTTTGAGGAAACACAATCTTACATAACTAAAGTTATGGGATATATAAACCATTTTAATAAGAGTGAATCATGAACTTAAAAGAACTTAAGACTTTACTTGAAAACCAAAACAGCACAATGAATATTTTTCATTCTGTTTTGCAGAAAAAGAAAAACGCAATCATTGATAACGATTATAACGCAATGGAATCAGTATTAAAAGATGAACAGACAATTTTGCAAAGAATAGATTCCGAAGATAAAAAATTGAAGTCATTCCTTAGTTCGTATGACATTCAAAACAAATTGACAATAGAAAAAATGTTGGATGATCTTAAATCGAATAATAAGATAACAATCGGGGACTATAAAGTTTTAATGGCTCTTCGAAATGAATTGAAGACGACAGCTTCAAAAATAGTTTTATTAAATGGCTTAATCTCGCAATTAGTAGATGTATCTCGCTCGATAATTAAAGAGACTCTGATAGCAATAGTTGGGAATAAGAGAAAAACATTGGTAAATAAGAGAGTATAAAATGGGTATCGGAAGGTTATTAGACATATCCGTAAGAACGATGGCGACATACCAGAATGCTTTGGATGTTACTTCAAATAACATTTCAAATGCAGGAAATGCCGAATACACTCGTCAAAAAGTGCTTCTTTCTACTGAGATCACTCAAGGCGGTATCGGTATGGGTGTTAAGTTGCAAGATGTCCAGAGGATTAAAAATAATCTTGTGGATTCCCAAATACGCAAATATCAAAGCTCTCTTTCGGATTCAAATATGAGAAGCGAAATCCTTCAACAAGTAGAATCAGTTATTGCAGAACCTTCTGATACAGGAATATCTTTTTACATAAATGATTTTTTCAATTCATGGAGTGAACTTTCTACAAATCCAAATTCACCGCAACTTCGTTCGCAAATTGTGCAGAAGGGTCAAAGGATGAGCGAAAGATTCACTGAGGTTTTTGATGGATTTGACAGCGTTCAAACTTTATTACAAAAGCAAGCTACAACCACTGCCGGAGAAATTAATAAATCTCTAAAATTAATAAATGAATTGAACCAAAAAATTTACGAATCCGAATCTCGCGGAATGAATGCAAGTGATTTAAAGGATAAACGCGATTCTCAAATCGATAGCTTGAGTGCATTAGTAAATATTAATGTAAGCGAAAATAAACAGGGTGCTGTTGTAGTTTCGGTCGGCGGAGTTCATGGCGCAGATTTAAATGTCGCTAATTCATTTGAAGTGAATTTTATTAATGGTCAGATGAAATTAGTTTCAAAAACCGATTCCACTGCCACCGTTCAATTAAGTGGCGGGGATATGTTTGCAATTGCAGACCTTTATTCAAATAAACTTCCTTCATATAAAAATCAATTGGAAGAACTTGCTCAGGTAATTGTAAATAAAGTAAATGATTCACATACCACAGGATATACATTAGCTCAAAATGGAGTTTCAAAGACAAATATTCCATTTTTCGGTGAAATGACGCCTGATGGCACCATTGTTAATTCTTTTGTATCCGGGAAAATGAGAATTAATACAAGCATAGTAAATGACCCAAGGAACATTGCCGTTTCTTCTTCCGGAGCCAATGATGGTAATGGTGATAAGGCAATTCAGATAGCAAACCTAAATGAGACTGCAATAGGAGAACTGAGTGGACGTTCGATTTTGGATGCTTATTCGGGAATATTAAGTGATTTCGGAATGGAGAAATCGAAAAGTGATAGTACGATTGAATCAAATGAATTGATTATACATCAATTAACTACACAGAAAGCCGCTTATTCGGGAGTTTCTCTTGATGAAGAGATGGCTAATGTGATTAAATTTCAAAGATCCTACGAAGCATCTGCAAAATTAGTAAGAGTTGCCGATGAGATGATGCAAGTAGTTCTAAACATGGTATGATAATATGAGAGTTACCGAAGGTTTAATAACCGAAAAATATCTATTTAATCAAAACCGAATAAGTCAAAGAAAACTTGAACTTCAGAGCCAATTAACGAGCAATAAAAAGATTGAGAATTTAAGTGATAATGTCGGCGATGCTTTAGATATAGTTGCCTTGGATTCAAAGCTCAATAAATTTGATTCTTATAAAAAGAATATCGGTAACGCAAAGAATTTTATAAATAGCTCCATAAATGCTTTTGATAATGCAATCTCTAATATGGAACAAATCATTCAGAAGGTAGAAACTATGGATGATGCTATTAATAAAGAGAATTATCCTACGATAATAAAATCATTAAAGGACTCTGTGGAATCGATTGTTAGAAGTCTAAATGAGAAACATAATGGAATGTATCTATTTGGCGGGACTAATTTTAGTCAAGAACCTTTTGCTTTAGATGCCGAGGGGAAAATTATTCTAAATTCTGCCGATCTAGGCGGAGAGATGAAGGTAAAAGTAGGTGCAAATTTTACTGAAACAATGAATATGTCGGGAGATAAAATTAATAATTCCGGTTTAATCAATTCATTGAATGCAGTGATAGACAGATTAAATGCCGGAGAAGCGCCAACAAAAGAACTTAAGGATGATTTTATCGAAGGATATAATGGGTTTTTAGCACTTCAATCTCAAAATGGTGAAAAGATAAATAGATTAGATGATATAGAACTATTATTAGATAACAATACATCAAACGTGCAAACATTATTAGTAGATAAGCAGGCAATAGACCCTGCAAAGTTGATAGTAGATTTACAGTATCAAGATTATCTGCTTCAGATGTCGAATAAATTATCGGCATCGATATTGCCTAAATCGCTATTAGATTATTTATAATGAGAAAATCAGGAACCATATTCGGATTAATTTTAGGGATAGCATCAATATTTGGTGCTTTCTTCTTAGAAGGCGGATCGGTAAAAGCCCTCTTTATCGGTTCCGCCTTGATTATTGTTTTCGGCGGTACCTTTGCCGCAATTATTATTGGTTATGGATTAGATAAGTTCTTTAAAATTTTTGAATTGATAAAGATTGCCTATTTCCCGAGAGAATATAATATAAGTAAAATGATTGATGTCTTTATGGAGCTTTCGGTAAAGGCAAGAAGAGAGGGATTATTGTCTTTAGAAAAAGATATCCAAAGATTTGATGATCTATTCCCTCGTAAACTTACTAAATATGCAATTGATGGAACAGATTCAGATATGCTTTATAATTTAGCTCATTTGGAGATAAAAGCAATGCAAGAGAGGCATAACGCTAATATCTTTATTTTTTCTAAGTTAGGCGGTTATGCTCCTACGATGGGTATAATTGGAACAGTAATGGGTTTGATTATGACATTAGCAAATGCAGGATCAGATCCGAATTCATTAATAAAAAATATAGCAACTGCATTTATTGCCACTCTCTGGGGTGTCTTTAGTGCAAATATAATTTGGTTACCGATAGGAGATCGACTAAAGAAATGTCATTTAGAGGAAAAGAATATGATGGAGGTTTCTTTGGAAGCAGTACTGACTCTTCAGAGCGGCGAAATTCCTTCAATAATGAAGTCCCGTTTGGTGGGGATGCTCCCCCAAAAAGAACAATTAAGGAAACTAAGCGCTTAAATTTTGATGAGCCGGAACATTCCGAAGAAAACGATAAAGACCGCTACCTTATTACGTATGCGGACTTGATCACGCTATTGCTCGGTCTGTTCATTATCCTTTATGCCATGTCGAATATCGATGTAAATAAATATAAAGGTGTTGTAGCAGCGATGGGTAATGTTTTTGGAAATGAGACTGATTATTCATTAATGAATAAAACAAATATTATCCCAAAGCCGAGCGATAATCTAACTTCGGAATTGGATAAAATAATTTCAAATTATAGTTACGAAAATTCGATACAGTTAGAAGAAAGCGAAAGAGGAATTACGGTTCATATACTTGATGACGTATTATTTCCTCCGGCAGGGGCTACTCTTAGTGAAAAATCGAAAGAAGTCCTCTCAAACTTGGCAAGAGTATTAAAAGAATTACCTAATGATATCAGAGTAGAAGGTCATACGGATAATTTACCAATCAGTAATTCAGTTTATCCGTCAAATTGGCATCTCTCGGTTGATAGAGCTTTAAGTACAGCATATTATCTAATACAAACTGAAGGACTTTCACCTGATAAAGTATCGGTAGTAGGCTATGCAGAGTATAGACCAATAGCACCTAATGATTCTCCGGAATCAAGGGCATTAAATAGACGAGTTGATTTAGTAATATTAAAGTGAGCGAAATGAAAACAATAACAACACAATTTGGAGAGATAGAAGTCTCCGAAGATCGAATCTTAACTTTCAAAGAAGGATTCTATGCTTTTGAAGAGTTAAAGAAGTACGTACTCATTCAACCGGATAATAGCTATTTCAAATGGCTTAATTCGGTGGATCGACCGGAAATAGCATTTCCGCTTTTTGCTACACGTTTGCTTGATGAAAATTATCCACAAATTGATAATCATGAAGCATTTGGAATTGTAACATTGAATAAAGATCCTCTAAAGATTACTGTAAATTTAAGAGCACCGGTTTACATAAACCAATATGATAAGTCAGGTTATCATACTATCTTAGAGGGTGAAAATTATTCTTTTTATTACAATTTGTTTGTAGAGTAAAAAATGTTAATACTATCAAGAAAAATCGACGAAGAAATTAAAATTGGGACTGATATTACAATTAAAATATTATCAGTAACCGATGGACAGGTAAAAATTGGTATTTCTGCGCCAACTTCAATTCAAATACATCGCGGTGAAGTATATGAAAAAGTAATACAGAATACTATTGAAGCCACAAAAGCCGGTGCTGAAGGGACTCCTGATATTTCTAAGTTCAAAATTAATAAGGCATCCAAAAATGGATAGCAATTTTAATGAAACCACAATCTTAGTAATTGACGATTCGGATTTCATTAGAAACTCATTAAAGAATTTCCTTTCGGATTATGAGCTGGACGTAATTACGTGCAGCGATGGGCTCGAAGGAATTCAAAAGGCAATAGAGCATAAGCCGAAGCTTATTTTCCTCGATCTTATGATGCCTAATTTAGATGGCATTAGAATGCTAAGAGTTATTAAAATTTTAGATGACTTAAAAGATCTCCCTGTAATTGTTATAAGCGGACATACAGATAAAAATAATGTTCTTTCGGCTCTTCAGGCAGGTGCTATTAAAGTAATTTCAAAACCTCTGAACAAAGAAATTCTTATTAAATCAATTAATGAAATTTTTGGAAAAGATTTTTTAAAGGAAATAAAAAAATTAAAAAGACTTTCTTCGGCAGAGAAAGAAGAAGTAAACGGACAATTAAGGAGATATTTTTTATCGAATTTATCAACTCGTCAAGATACAATTGTAAATTCAATAAAAACTAAGAATGCGGAATTATTAAAAACGGTAGTTCACGAATTGAAAGGCACCGGAGCTATGGTGGGATATAACGGAATATCAGTTTACTGCAGAGAAATAGAGATGATGTTTGATACACCAAAACCGGATTGGGAAGTAATCGGCAAGAGATGTTTTATGTTAATAAATGAATTTCAAACCATTAATCAACAAGCAAATTCAGGAAAATAAATGTTTGTAATTATCGGAATTATTGTAGTTGTCGTATCGGTTATATTAGGATTTTTAATTGCCGGCGGTAATTTAGTTTTATTAATTCAGGTCTCTGAATTTATTACTATCGGCGGTGCTGCAATTGGAAGTTTACTTATTTCTGCTCCTCCATCATTAATCAAAAAAATCATGGGACAATTGCCGCAGTTATTCAAATCCCATAAAACCACTAAAGAAGATTATATAGATATGCTAAAAGTCTTTACCACATTATTTCTTACAGCACAGCGAGAAGGTCTTTTAGCAGTAGAAAAACATATAGAAAATCCGGAGAAAAGTGAAATACTATCAAAGAGCAAAAGTTTTATTGAAGATCAAAACAAAAGAAATTTTTTCTGTGATACGATGAAAGTGATGTTAGCCGGTTCAGTTCCTCCGCTCGAGTTGGAAAATATGATGGATGCAGAGATAGAAACATTTGAATCAGAAAATAGACCGGTAACCGAAACAATAGGCAGAGTTGGTGATGCGCTTCCGGGGCTTGGTATTGTTGCTGCAGTACTTGGAATTATTGTTACAATGGCATCAATTAATCAAGGCGCTGAAGTGGTAGGTCATCACGTTGCTGCAGCTCTTGTTGGTACTTTCCTTGGTGTATTATTAAGTTATGGATTCGTAAATCCGATGTCTGCAAATTTAGGTTTGTTAATTCATGAAAAGGCGCAGGATTTACAAATAATAAAAACAATTATATTAGCTTATGCAAAAGGTAATCCGCCATTAGTAGCAGCAGAAATGGCGCGTAGAGTGATATTCTCTGATGAACGACCAACATTTTCTGAATTGGAAAATGCACTTAGAGGTAAAAAGTAATGGACCCGAATATATCTGATGAAAATCAGCTTCCGAATTTAGGCGGAGATGATAATGAATCTCTTCCCCCGATAATAAAGAAGATCAAAAAGGGGCATGGAGGACATCATGGCGGAGCTTGGAAAGTAGCTTATGCAGATTTCGTTACGGCTATGATGGCTCTATTTATTGTTCTTTGGGTTATGGGGCAAAGTGAAGAAGTTAAAGAAGCCGTGGCCGGTTATTTTAAAGACCCTGTGGGATTCTCCACAAAAAGCGGTTCTATGCTTGAGGGTGCAGGTCCTTCTCCACTTGATTTAAATATCCAGCAGGAGATGGAAAAAATGAAGCAGGAAAAAGAAGACCTCCAAAAAATGGGCGATAAGCTTATTGATGAATTGAAAGACGATACGGGACTCATGAATCTAGCCGATCAAGTAAATATCGAAGTGGCAAATGACGGACTAAAGATTGAACTTATCGATTCGGAGAATGATCTGTTTTTTGAGGTTGGAACTTCGGAGCTAAAATCTGAGGCAAAAGTATTGCTTTCAAAAGTCGGAGCAGAGATATCAAAAATGCCCAATAAAATAAGAGTTGAAGGTCATACAGATTCGAGGCAGTATCAAAATGATGGCAGCGGTTATTCTAATTTTGAGCTTAGCACAGATAGAGCAAATTCAGCAAAAAGAGCTTTAGTAAGAGGTGGGGTTTCCGAAAAACAAATTGATGAAATTACTGGCTATGCTGATACTCGACTTCGGAATCCTCAAGATCCTTTAAGCTCGGTTAATAGAAGGATTTCTATAACCGTAAAATTTAATTCTAATGTCAACTAAAAAAAGAATATTGATTATAGAAGATGATGGTCTTCTTCAGGAGTTTTATAAAGTTCTTTTTAGAAAACTTGGCAAAGAAATAATTATATTGGAAGATGCAAATAAGATTATTACCGAGATTTTAAATGGTGATGTTTGCCTTATTATTATGGATATTAATCTAAAAAATACTTATTTAAGAGAAAAGAGAACTGACGGTATAAAGCTTTCTCATTACATTAAAGTAAAATATAGCAATTTGAAGATTCCTATATTATTAATTACTGCTTATTCTTCAAATTATATTTCAAGTAATATTCTAGAGGAAAGTCTAGCAGATGATATTCTCCTTAAGCCAATTGTAGATTTTGATTTACTTATTGATAAAATAAATAAACTATTAGAGAAGAGATGAAAGACAAAATATTAATAGTCGAAGACGAGAAAGATACTCGTTTTATTTTAGACAAACTACTTACACGAAATAACTATGAAGTTGCTTCGGCAATAAATGGCGAAGAAGCTTTGGAAGTTTTGAAAACATTCACTCCAAAAGTAATATTAGCCGATTGGACTATGCCCGTATTGGATGGTATTGCTCTTTGTAATATCCTGAAAGGAGATGAAAAGTATAAGGCAATTTATTTTATTATCCTTACGGCAAGATCATCATTGAAGGATAGAATTATGGGGCTTGATATCGGCGCTGATGATTTTTTAGTTAAGCCGATTGAAAACCAAGAACTTCTTGCTAGAATTCGTTCCGGCGTAAGAATTTTTAATCTACAAAGTGAACTTAGAAACATTGAACATAGCAAAGCTGTAATTGAAATGGCATGTACAATCGGACATAAAATAAATAACCCGCTTAGCAGCTTGGGACTTTCACTTAAATCGATTGAGCATGAACTCAATGATTCCGAGCGAGCAAAAGTTTCCGATGACCTAAAAACAATAAGCGATTCGGCAGAAAGAATTTCAAAATTCGTTCAAGAACTTATTCATCTTCAAAACCCAAAAGTTGTAGATTATACCGATGAAAATCGTATGATAAAGACAGATTAAGTGTAAAGAAATTACCTTTTCCTTCGATAATACCGTATAGGAGAAGGTATGTTAGAAAAGATAGTAAATATTGCTCCCGGATCTGATTATCGAAGATCCGCAGGGAACCCGAAGCAATTCAAAAGGATGATGACATTTTCTTTTGAACACACTTCAGGTAATGATTCTATTAGTATCTCGCCTGCTATATCACTCCTTTCCATATTTGGCTGGAAAGTTAAAAAACTTAAAAAAAATAACGATAAAATTGAATTAGACTTTGAAATAGAGGATTTCTTGTTTGAGGTTATCCTAAGTGCTTTTCAGATTAATCAGATTCCTGTAATTGATTATAAGATTACAAAACAATTAAGCGGCTATACCACTGAACTGATTATAACATTATTTCTTGAAGCACCAATTAATTCAGTAGATGATCAAGCTCCGATTAATCTTGATGGATTAAATAGATTCATAGAACAATTTAATTTTATAAGCATTAAAAAGCCGAATATTATTACGGATTTACATGTAATAGAATCTTTATTTGTTGATCATCAAAAAAGGCTTACAAAAGAATTTAATTATATAAATAGTTGTTTAATCCAATTTCTTGAGAAATTAATGATGTTTAAATATTCGGCAAACGGAAGAGCCAACATTGGAAAATCATTAATGATCAAAAGTATCCAAATACGCTAAGATAATTTTATGCAAAATAATTATGATTTGTACGGAGGAAATGGCAGTTCGCTAACTGAACTCAGCAGTTATAAAGAACTGCCTGATAATAAGTCGGTTGTTATATTTAATAGCAATTTGGATATTATTTATGCTAATGAAACTTTTAGTCGAATTTTCAGGCTTGGAATTTCGGATAGTATTCATAAGTTACATCCAAATGCCGAACTCTTGATGTTAGTAAAAGGATTTTCAGAAAAATCATTCAAGAATTTTTCTTCTGAAGTCCTTTTAAATATTGCTGATACTAAAGATACCTGTCTTTGCAACGTATGGATTGAAAGAGTAATAATTGCCACGGTACAATATTTAGTTGTAAGCATTGAATCTCTCGAGCAAAGAAAAATAATTGAAGATAAAATTATAGCTTTACATAATGCGCTCGATTATGGAAAAGTTCCTATAATTATTACCGATAAATATCAACGCATTATATTCGCCACCAAAACTGTTGAATCTTTATTCTCAAAAGATATTGATGGTCTCTATTACCAAACAATTTTTGATCTACTTCGCGAGTATATAAGTTTTGAGGAGCATCAAAAGCTCAATTTCGCTATTGAGAAAAAGCAAAGATGGAAATCCTTAATTAATATTTCAAAAAGAAATGTTACTGAATATTGGGAATTTAATTTAGAACCATTTACCACAAATGATGAACTTGATACAAGTTATATATTAAGTGCAAGCAATCTAACCGAATATATTTATCAAAAGCAGATAATAGAAGAATCGGAGAAAAGACAAAAGTTAATTCTTCAGAATATATCTGATCTTCTATTAATAATTAAAAAAATAAACGATGATTATTACTTTGAAAATGCAAACGATAATTTTTGCATTATTTTTAATATTAATAAAGATCGATATCACCTCGCTGAAATATCAAAAGTCTTTCCGGAAAAATTAGTAGTACCAATTAAAGCAGAAATTCAGAATATGATTAAAAACGAATCTCCTTTTTCCGAATTTGATTATCTCCATTCTGCTGAACTGGATTATCATTGTAAAATTACTACTCCATTAGAGCTAAGTGCCGATACATCAATGTTTATAGTAACGATGAAAGATATTACCGAGGAAAAAAATTATAGAATCCAGCTTGAAAAAGGTTATATGAAAGAGATGCTATTAAATAAGATGAAGTCAGATTTCCTAGCAAATATTTCGCACGAAATAAGAACCCCTTTTAATGGTATCGTAGGTTATTCCGAAATAATTGACGATTGTATCGAAAATCAAGATTACGAATCATTGAAAGAGATGGTCGATTCGATGAAAGAAGTTTTAGGTCGATCGTTATCTTTATTTAATAATCTTGTCGAAGTTTCTCAAATTGAATCCGGTGAAATAGAAATCGAAAGAGTTGATCTAAATGGAAATCAAGTATTAAGACAAGTGTACGAAAGAAAAATTAAAGATGCGGGTTCGAAAAAACTCGAATTCGTAATTGATCTCTGTGAAGAAGATTGTATGATCGAAGTGGACTGGGTGAAATTAGAAAGAATTTTTGACGTCCTCATCGATAATGCAATCAAATATACTAATCAGGGCAGCGTTTATATAGGCTCTTTGATTGTAGATCAAAAAGTCAACTTAATAGTAAAAGATACCGGAATCGGTATTGAAAAGAGTCAAATTGAAAGAGTGTTAGCACCATTCAATCAGGAGATAGAAGGTTACACTCGCCCTTATGAAGGTGTTGGTTTAGGTCTTACCATTGCATCTAAATTAACGAAGTTAATGGGGGGTGATTTCAAAATCGAAAGTGAAAAAAATAAAGGGACATCAATTACAATAACATTTCCTCAAATTGATTCAAGAAACTTTTTAAATTATTATTAATATGTACGAAGTCGAAGATAAAAATATAACTTCGGTTGATAGAGAAAATCCGATTGGCAGATTTCTCAAGTCAGGCAAATTTCATTTTGATTTAAATATCAAAGGGGAATTCGATTATATTAATAGTATAAAAGAAAGTATAAAGATTTTATCGTTCGATGTCCCGATAGAATTAAAAGAAATTTTTATTCCTTATTCTAATGCCCCAGTATTTTTCATTTATGATTCATGGCTCCTCAGTCAAATCGAAGAGTATATGAAACTCCATTTCGTTAGAGCGAAGTATTTGGAACTCCATAAATCGATTAAAGAAAATTTTACTAAATGGGTAACTTCAAAAAATAGAAACGAAAAAGAATATTTTGCCAATTTAACGATCAATTTTATTGAACGTGATGTATATAAACACAATTTTTTCAAAGTATTAATCGAGGCAATACTATATACATATCACACACCTTTCTTTAATCCGATTAAAGCAACAGAATTATACAGAAATGCGTTTGACTTGATTACTTCCTCGAGAATGAGTGATAACGTAAAGAATGAATTAAATTATATTATAAAACTTTTCTCAGGTTACCTTGCATTAAAAGAGAGTGATTACCAATTAGCAAATATAGCTTTTAAAGAAGCATTAGACGCAAAGAAGATTGGCGGAATAACCGCAAAGTTTTATCTCGCACTCACAGAAGTGCAAAATGAACAGATAGATGTATGCGAATATTATTTGAAAGAAGTATTAGATTATGATTTCCACCGTCTTTCTGTTGCTATTGCAGCCAATAATCATGGCATGCTTGGCTATTTCTTAAAAAATTCTTTTTTCTATAATGTATTTTATGAAAAAGAATTTGCGCATGTTCTTAATATTATTGAGTCCTTACTCCATTCCTACCGAAGAGAGGAAGGAAATATTTTAAAGAAAATTGAAGAAAAAATCGAAATCTTAAAGAAAAAAGAACTTGAGAATTTAGTAACCGAAGAGATATCAAATTCAATAATATTTTTAGAAAAAATTATTCAAAATCATTCCGCATCTGAGAATACTTTTATATTAGGGCTTAGTGAAGTATTTGCTAAAAAATATGATTCAATATTCGATAGCATAATCAGAAACAAAAGAAATAAACTAAATAGTGAAATCACGCAATCAATGATCTCTTTTGAAGATTTGATAAAAGAGAATATAGATGCAAAAAATTATATTCAGCTAGAACTTGAAAATTTCAGGACAAAACATGCCGATAAACTAAGAACTAGACTAAATGAATTAGATGATGAAGTGAATTATAATATTAATTTCTTAGAAGAAAGAGCCAGCAGCTTACCGAATGTGGATCGTTATAATCCTCAGAAAACTATGTCTGTAAATATGACCTATAATATAATTATAGCATTAGTAGTATTTCTGATAGCCGGGTTCTCAAGCTATTCAAATAGAATGATTTCAAATCCGAATGAATATAATTCAATTTTAGGGATGATCCTTTTTGAAGGAGCCAAATGGGGAATAATCAGCTTTTTTATCGGTGGACTAATATCTATTATAATATCGGGATTAGTAATGATTGAGAGAGCCGATGAAAAGCAAAAAATTGCTCGTAAAATTATGGCTCTTAAGAATCATAAAGGAAAGAAAATTCAAGAAATAAAAAGCGAATTTGAGACTAAAGAAAAATTAATGGCAGATAATTTTAATTCCAGTATCTCTGTCTATAATCAGAAAATTGAAGACCTTTCTAAAGAAAAAGAAAGCAAGAAAAAAATCTTGGCAGATGAAGCAGAAAAATTAATTCAAGAATTTATTGACTATCTAAGAAAATAAAAGCGTTATGGGAAGACTTACACTATCTCTAATTGTCAAAAACGAAGAAAAGTATCTTAAAGGATGCTTGGATTCAGTTATGGGTATTATCGATGAGATTATTCTGGTTGATACCGGGTCCACCGATAGGACGAAAGAGATTGCTGCAAGATATGAAGCAAAAATATTTGATTATGAATGGAAAAACAATTTTGCCGCAGCACGTAATTTTGCACTTTCAAAAACTACCGGCGATTGGATATTATATTTAGATGCGGATGAAAGACTAACGAAAGAATCGATTGCCGAAATTAAAATGATCATTGCCAATGATAAAAGGATTGGTGTTAATTGCATTGTTAGAAGTACCGATCAAACAACTCAAAACACACATTCTATCTATTACCCCCGTTTATTTAAGTATCATAAATCTATCCGATTCCAAGGTAAAGTCCACGAGCAGATTATTCAATCTCTCTTTCGGAGTGGATATAGAATGGTTAATTCTAAGATTTTAATTAATCATTTGGGTTATGACGTTGATATATCAGAAAAGAAAGAAAAAGCTCTACGGAATTTATCGATATTGCTTGCCGAATATAATGATCTCAATTCAGATTACTATGCTTTTCAATTAGCAAATACATACAAAACATTAGATGACTCAAAGAATGCAAAAGAGTATTACCAAAAGGTAATAGATTCAAAAACTCTTAATCGTCATTATGTTGCAATAGCTGCTTCCTCACTTGCATACATTTCATTAGAAGAGAAAAATTTTACCGTAGCAGAAAATTATATCGAAAAGTCATTGACTATAAATAACCATAGTTCTTACTCGAATTTATTGGCTGCAAAGATTTCATTCGGATTAAATAATACGGAAGAGGCAATAAAGTATTCTTTAAAATCTCTTGAAATCTCAAAATCTCCAAAAAATACAGAGGCACTTTCTATTCAAATAAATCGTGAAGAAGTGATCTATTTCGGATTATTGATATCATATTTATCAAATAATAAAATGTTCTTCGACCGTTTCTGGCTGGAGTTAAAGCACGAAATAAGACATAGAATGAATTATGACAAAACAATCTCTTATATACAACAATTATTAACGGGTAAAAAACCGATTAGCTTTAGTTATGGAGTTTTCAAATCGGTCTATAATAATTTTAATTCGTTATTCATCCAAAAATTAATATCGCAGTTAAAAGATATTGATTTCAGAATCGAATTATTAGAGAATATGGAAAAGGATTTTAATGAAGATAGTATATATAAAGAATTAGCGAAAGCATATTCGGAGAAGGGATTAGTGGAGAAAGCAATTGAAATATTCGAGAAGAGAGGGAGAGAGAATTTAGATGCAGCAGAACTCTTATATCTTCTATCGTTTTATTTACAATCAAATAATTCAGAAGTAGCTGCCGGCATTATAGAAGTAATAGAAGAGAAATATAAATCCTACCCGCAAATTATTGAAAGAATTGCACCACTCAAAAAAAAGATATTAAACAGCACTAAACTTTTTAACGAAGCATACGATAATATTAGTGAGAGTAAATCTCAATAACAACAGGGTCAAGCAAGGATGCTTGACCTATTAAAAACAAATCACATGGAGGTAGTTATGGCATTCTCAGTAAACACAAACGTCGGAGCTTTATCAGCTTACAATGCATTAGCAAAGGTCAATGCTCAAACACAAAAAGCACAGATCAATGCAACAACAGGAAGCAGAATCAATTCAGTAGCAGATGATACTTCAGGTTGGAACGTAGGAAAGCAGTTAGAAAGCGCAAACTTACAGATGAAATCACAGCTTTCTAATATCAACAGTGCGAAAAACTTTTTGTCAACAGCAGAATCAGCTTTACAACAGGTTTATGATAAGTTGAATTCTATTGTTTCTAAACAAGAAGATTACAAAGATCCATTGAAAGATAAAACTGCTTTACAAAACGATGTAAAAACATTAGCTGATGAAATCGATACAATCTTAACAAACACCAAAATTAACGGTACAGATCTATTAGCAAGTGCATCGAATACATTCGGCGCAGGCTCTTCTTCTATCGCAGTTAATATCGGTGCTAAAGCTGGTGATAATTCTACAACATTAACAGCTTTAAAAAATGGTGATGCAACTTCAATGTCAACAGCAGTAACAACTTTTGCTAGCAATATCAGAACTGCTATCAGTTACATTGGTAATAACTTGCAGACACTTGATTCAAGACAAGCTTTCGTTACATCTGCTATGGCTAATAACACAGAAGCACTTGGTAAATTATTCGATGCTGATGCAGTTGATGAACAATTAACCGCAACTTCAGGTCAAATTAAGAGCCAGATCGCTACTGCACAATTATCCCAGATGAACTCAGCTCCTCAACAATTATTATCGCTCTTCCGTTAATTGAGAATCTATACAAGCTCCCACATTTAGTGGGAGCTTTTATTAACTAAAAATGGGTCTTGAAAAATGTACGCCGGAACTAATTATAATCCAAATAATAAATTAAATCCTTATCTCGTTACTGAACTTACTTCTGCTAAACCGGAGGAATTAATTCTTAAGATATATGATTTTGCTATTCTTAACTGCAAAAAAGATAATATGATTAAGACTAATGATGCACTTCAGGTTTTAATAAATTCACTTAATTTTGGCGATCCTCAAGCTTCAGAAATTTCAATGGGATTAATGAGATTATATGAATATTGTCAAGAACAGATGAGAAAACATAATTCACAGGCAGTGCTTAAAGTATTAATGGAACTTAAAGACGCTTGGGTAACTGCATTAAATAAAGGGTAATAAAGAAAATGGCTTCCGAACTATTATCTGCTACCGATATAAATAATCTGATAAATCAATATCAGACTGCAGAATCTAATAGAAGAGTAAAACCTCTTTCTACTCGGAAGACTAATTATGAAACCCTTAATACCTCATATTCGGATATAATAAGTAAATTAAGCTCCTTAAAAACAGTAACTTCATCATTTACTTCGAGCACAAACTCTGTATTTAATTATAAATTAGGCAAATCCTCAAAAACTGATTTTGTGGAAGTATCCTCATCCTCGGAATCAGCCACCGGTTCTTTTGCTCTTCGTGTAAATCAGCTTGCCAAAAGTGATCTTGTTCTCTCGAAGGATTTAGACTTAAATGCAGCTTCCACGGCTATAACTGTTCCCGGTACTCACACTTTTACTCTTAAAGGTGGGGATGGTTCTGGCGATTCCCTTGTCAGTAATGTAGAAGTAAAATTTGAAGCTGCTGATTTTGATGCAGGAGTAATTACCAATAAAAAGGTAATGGAAAAGATTCAAACTGCAATTAAGGATAATAAAGGAACAATCTCATCAAATTCCGTTTCCGGCTCTTCAGCTTCTGTTGGTTCATTTAAAATTAATTTAAATGGATTAGAAACAGAAATTAATTATACTGCCGGAACTTATGATGAGATGATTGATAGTATTGTAACGCAGGTAAACTCTATATCCGGTGTCTCAGCCGAAAAAGTTGATGATGGCGGAGGAAATTTCTCTCTAAAATTCAATACTGTAAGCAATTCAAATTTTCTAAAAATTAGCGGTGATACCGGTACATTATTAAGCGAACTCGGAATAACATCCGAAAAAAGAATAGCAGCAAGCGGATTAGTAACAGCTTCTGTTTTTTCTCCTGAAAGTCTCAAGACTCAATTCTCATTTACAGCAAAGAATTCGGGTTATGATTATAGATTAACTGAAATGACAGATACAAATGGGGGATCAGCTTTAGCCTCAATGGGTCTTAATCTTGGAACATCTCGCTCCTCTTATCTCCAAGATGTCGATGAAGATACACCCGGATTTGTATATGATACTTCTATACTCAACTCGAAATTTGAATTTAACGGTATTAATATTGAACGTAGTTCTAATATAGTTTCTGATTTAGTCGATGGAACTACAATTAGTCTTAAAAGCACGATGGAAGCTTCCGATCCCGAAGTAAGTGTTACAGTCGATACTGACGCAAAAAAAATCAAAGAAAAGATTCAAGAATTTATTGAGAAGTTTAATCAAACTTATACATATATAAGAGAGAAGCAGAAATCGATCGAAGGCGTAAGGGGAACTTTAGCCTCGGATGCCACTGCCGACTCAATTGTAAGTTTATTCAGGAATCTTTCTGTTACTCCTGTCGATGGTATCGATTCTACTAGTATAAATACTCTTTCTAAAATTGGTATTTCATTTAATTCTAATGATGGTCTTGAAATAACCGATGGTTCCCGTTTTGATAAAGCAATCGGAAACAGCTTAGACCAAGTAAAAACCTTATTCAATTCACCAAAGGGAATCGCCACTACTCTTGTTGACCGAGTTACTCCATATCTCGGAGGCGATGGTTATTTATCTAAAGCTCAAGAAAATTTCGGAAGTATGATAAAAAACACAAGCGAAAGCATTGAAAGGGCGGAAGCTTACATCGAAAAAAGTGCTGGTACTTTAAGACAGAAATACTATAAAATGGTTTCGCAATATGCGCAGCTTATGTCTAATC
>CALDDL010000279.1 GCA_937936675.1 uncultured bacterium | reverse complement strand
TCATATTATTTCTATTTCTTTTTTAGTGAAAGAGGTGAAGTTGCCGGAATTGAAGACGCTTTTATTATGTTTAATGATGTTCTTCCTGAATTTGATATTTATATCGGTCAGTTTCAAGTTTCCGATCCATTATTTAAAAGAGAACTCCGTCTCACCTTTGAAGATTATCAAATATATAAACCAAGACTTGGTTATTCACAAATTGATTTAACTTATGATAGAGGAATAATGCTTACTTATACCTTTCCTTTCGGACCAGATTTAGTCTTTGAGGTACTTAATGGAAGCGGCATCGGAGGAGCTAATAATTTTAGAAATTTTGATAACGATAACTATAAAAATTTTGTTTTACGTGCTTCTCATGATTTCAATGATAATATACGTTTAGGAGTTTTTGGTTATTACGGTAAAGAAAAATTAGAAGATGATCTAGCACGCAATTTTACGAATGAAGTTACTTATATCGGTCCTGATTTAACTTTATCTTATGAAGATAAACTTGAAATCAATTTTCAATATCTTATGAGGAATGATAAACAATCATTCTATAAAACAAATGATATAAAAACAAAAGGCGGATTCGCAGAACTTATCTATTCACCTGATGGTGATCAAAGTAAATATTACTTTGCAGGAATTTACAACTTTGTGGAGTCTGATATAAAAGCATTAGATTATAAATCTATTGCCGTAAGTGCAGGATATCTTGTAAGACGTAACGTTCGCTTTATGGGTGAGTTTGGGTATGATATAGAGAAAAAATTCAGTCAATTAACTGCCGGTGTTATTACGGCATTTTAATATTTATATATTAATAAGAGGTGAATAAGCATTTATACTTATATGTAATATTTTGAGATAATAATTATTAGTTGTTACTTAAGCTAAGCTTTTGTTTCTACTTAAAGATAGCAATTATAAAGTGTTTTAGTAATTTGGAATCATTTAAATTAAATCGGCATATAAAAAATATGCCGATTTAATATCAGAGCTTTTTTGAATTTCTATGAATCTCATGCCAGCTTAAAGCACTTGCGCCAAGAATAGCTACATTACCTTTTGGAAGACCGGAAACAAGAATTTCCACTTTCCCTTGGAATAGATTTAACATATTTTTTTCCATATAGTACTTAGTCGGTGCTACTATCAAATCGCCGGCACTTGCTAATCCTTCAGATAAAATAACCGCTTCCGGACTTAGAAATGCTACCGCATTAGCCAATGCCTCTCCTAATATTTGACCTGTATATTCAAATGCCGAAATAGCTAATTTATCCCCGTTTCGGGCGGCTTTATATATTAGATCAGCCGTAATTTTATTTGGCGGAAATTCTTTTAAAACACTAATTTCATTAGTCTTAGAAAGCAGTTCAAAAAAAGTTCTTATCAATCCTCCGGTCGAGACATAAGTCTCTAAACAACCATATCTTCCGCATCCGCATTGCCTCCCATTTTTTTCGACTATTGTATGTCCTATTTCTCCGGCAAAGCCATCTGAACCATAAAGTATATTACCATCAACTACAATCCCGCTTCCAAATCCCCTACTTAGTGTTAGCTGAATAAAATTTTTCATTTTTTTAGCAGCACCATATTTCATTTCACCTATTGCAGCCGCATTAGCATCATTAGTAATTACAATCGGGAAATCAAAATACTTTTTTGCAAGGTCAATTATATTTACATAACCCCAATTTAAGTTAGAGGAATATTCCACCGTTCCTTTATAATAATTAGCCGATGGCGCTCCGATGCCAACACCTAAAATCTCTAATTCTTTTGAATGATTTTTAAACACTTTTTTAAATTTCGAGTAGAGCCGTTCAAAAAGTGCCTCGGGAGATTCATTTGCCTTTGTAAGAATTTTGCTTTCTAAATGGCAATTACCTTCGCTATCTACTAATCCAAAAGAAGTATGTGTTCCTCCAATTTCAATTCCTAGTGTAACTGAGATCGTTTTCATATTTGCTCTTTGTTAAATGGTCTTGTAGTTATTATCGAAATCAATTTGACGATTTTTGATAGTATGCCAACTTATTGCAGCCGCTCCTAAAATAGCAGCATTGCCAGAATTATTTAGTTCCGATTGGACAATCTTAATCCGATCTTTATACATGAATAACAGATTTTTTTCTAAATGCTCCTTAAAAGGAACAAGAATTAAATCGCCCGAAAGAGCAAGTCCTCCAAATAGAACGATAGCTTCTGGATTAAAGTGAGCTACACTATTAGCCATAGCTTTACCTAATATTGCACCCGTTTTTTCAAAAGCAATTTTAGCGATTTTATCCCCTGATATTGCAGCATCAAATATCAATTTTGAATTGAGTTCATTGAAAGAATATTCTCTCAGAATGGATTCATTGGTATGTTGAGACAATAATTCAAATACTGTCCGCTTGATTCCATTAGCAGATGAATATGTTTCCAAGCAACCTTTCCTTCCGCAACTGCAATTCCTGCCATTCTCTAAAACTATGGTATGTCCAATTTCACCGGCTAATCCTTCAAATCCATATACAATGTTACCGTCAAGCACAATACCGCTGCCGAGTCCTGTACCTAAAGTGATTTCAATAAAATTTTTGAAATCTTTAGCAGCACCATACTTCAACTCCCCGATTGCCGCCGCATTAGCGTCATTTTCAATTACAACTGGTAAATCACTATATTGTCCAACGACAGAATATATATCAACCTTTCCCCAGTTTAAATTACTCGGATATTCAAGTGCTCCCGTTTTATAATTGGCAGAAGGTGCACCAATACCAATTCCAATTAGCTCATATTTATTTCTAATCAATTCGTATTTGGAATTAAATATCTTAAATAAATTTGAGAATAGACTATCGGCACTTCTATATAAAGTTGTTGATATTGTCCCTTTTAGATAACATTTGCCTTCTTCGTCAATCAAGCCAAATACAGTATTCGTTCCACCGATATCGATTCCTAGTACTACTTGAGTAAGATTCATTTTATTCATACGTTTTCAGTTAGTTTTTTAAGTTCAATTGATTTGGTGTAGAATTCTTCCAGAGTAAGCTCCTTAAGATATACAATACCATGAGTAGCTCTTACTCTAGGACTTGAGTGTTTAATAAAAAAATCTTTTCCAAGACAAAGACGAATGGTATTATATTGATCCACTTGAATGCTTTGAGCTAGGCGATAAAATGGACCGTCATATTCATAACTCGGAAAACTTGCATCTTTTTGCGAGCCATAACTATTCATAAATGTACTCTCAAGTATCGCAAATGAATTGAGACTTACCGGCACATAAATATTAGCTTCTGCCGGATGGAAACGATACCATACATTTCGGTATCCCCAAATTTTTATTTTGGAAATATCAACTTCTTTTCCATATAATCGAAGTGCCTCCGTGATTGCCTGAAGAACTTTATAATGTGTATCGGGTCCACTTCCTTCAGGGTCCAAAGCTACTGTAATAATAGTCGGTTTAACTTTCCTTAATAGTTCTAAAATAGGCAATACATCACGATTAACTTCCGGATTTTCTGTAAATAGTTCACCTTGATAAAATCCAAGTCTCTGATGAGAAATACTTTCATTATTAAATCCGAAATATGCCCAAATAATTTCCTCTTCCCATTCTCTTAACATTCCTTTAAGCTTCTGAACGTGTGGAATATCTTTTTTGCCCGGATATTGTGTTGTGAAGTAGTTAATTAATTCATCTACCCTATCAACAAGGTATTTAAGATTATCTTCTTCATAAATACTAATTAAATTTCTTAGCATTCTTCTTGCGGTTGCTTCCCTCTTAAGTGTACGGCTTCTTGCTGCAAGTCCATCAAGAAATAGATTTACGTCTCTATTTCTTCCGTCACTAAATTCAGGATCAAAATATCTATCAGAAAACCTCGATTTAAATTCTTCATTCTTCAGATGTTCTTTCAAATTCTCCATTAAGAATAGCATATAAGAATTTGTTACGGCAGTGAATCCGCTAGTTAAAGTGGCAAAATGATGACTATTACTCTGCTCTCTTACTAAGTGAACAATATATGGTAAATACCCGAGCATTATATCATCATGATGCGGTGCGGTATGTAAAATCCTTTCATTCTTTATTAGTTCTGTACCTTTTGAAAATCGCTCACTAACATTCTTATAAATAATCTGATTAATCTCTTCCGGTTTCATCTTAGTTTTTTCTAGAATTAATCTTCCGAATTTATTTGAGAGATAATCTTCCTTTGTAAATTTCAGAATCTCCTTCTGTTTTTCTACTGCAAGATTGATTATCGAACGCTCGATAGCAAATTGAGAAATTTTTTCTTCTTTCAAAATGTCTTCATATCTTCTCTCGAGAAGACGAAGTGCTGCCCCATTGGTCAAATAGAATCTCGCGTTAGGTAATTTTTGTAAAGACGTTGCCGGATATTCATTTGAAGGACTGCTTTCAATAGAGTCTCTTACTATATTTGCCTTTGATTCTCCTGCTGCTATAATGATCGCTGTGGCGTTTTCATTATAAGTGATAGTATTTAGACCAATAGTAATAACAAATCGATTACGAGCTATCTCTATGCCTCCTAAATCGCTTGAAGCAGCAGCTTGTGTTTCATAATTCGTTTGAATCAATCTCGTGGTAGAATAATGATCGCTCCCTTTAATATTGAAACCTATATGACCATCAGGACCAATGCCGCCAAGGAAGAACCCGATTCCTCCCATATCTCTAATCCTTTTCTCATAATTAGTACAGAATTCATCTATGTTTTCGATTGTCTTTTTTTGTAATCTCTCTAATCTATTACTTGCCCATCTCGTACGTAGAGAAAGATCAACTATAAGATTTGGGAAAATCTGTGGAAGTGATAATCCTTCTGCTGTTTCTATCTCGTTAACGTTTATGAGCAATGCTTTCTTAGGGTCAAGATTAAAGCTGTGCATATAGTATTTCTGTATATAATAATAAAAACTATTATGCTGGAACGAATCGATAGGATAAAATTCGTCAATTTGTACGAATCTTAAATTATTCATTTCAGGGAATACCGAAGTATTGATCCCATGAAATGTGAGATATTCTTGTACTTCCTTTTTGTTCCAATTTTTTAGGTAATAATTCACCCACTTAATAAAATGTTCAGGAGTTTTACCCGTTGGAAGTGATATCACTCCATTAGGATTATTTTGAACCCATTCGATAAATCTAAGAGCAGTAAATCGCCCTAGCTCAGGGAAACTATTTACCTGAATAACAGGTATCTTTTCTGTCGGAGAATAAATTAATTTTCTTCCCGAGAGTTCTAAATACTTTTGTTCCACTAAGGACAAATTATCCGATGATTTTTTGATTACTTTTTTCATAATTTTTAGTTTGAAGAAACTTTTCTCTTTAGTTCCAATCCTTTCACATTCATTTTAAAATAAGTTATTTAGCATTCTTTTTTGGTTTATTACAAAATTAACCAAAGAAAAAATGAATAAGCATTAAATGCAGTAAACGCGAATAATATGCTGTGAATAACTAATTTTTTAGAAGAAAAGATTCTTTTTTAATTTAGATAGATACCGCTGACTAATAACAAAAGGCTGCTTAATATTTTTAAGATAAACCAGATAGGAACGAGCATAAAATTTTTCAATTCTATCTACATGTTCGTAATTAATTATAGTTGATCGATGAATGCGAATAAACATAGTATTTGGCAAAACACTTTCCCATTCACGAAGAGACTTTCTTATAACAAACTTTTTTGAGTTACATACATATACGTTTGTATATTCATTGAATGCAGTTATGCACTCAATATCTTGTATTTTTATAAATTGCGGTTTGTTCCCTTCTGTAATAAAAAGATGCTCTTCGAGATTTTTTGTTTCCTGTTTTTCTGAAATGTTTTTATTGTCTATAGCTTTCTTGTTCTTTTCATTTTTATTTATTCTTACTTCAATTGCCTTATAGAGGTCTTTTGCAAGAAATGGTTTAACGATATAATCATCTGCGCCAAGGTTCATTCCATATCTTAAATCCGTCATCTCCGTTTTTGCCGTAAGAAATATAAAAGGTATAGTGGCTAAATTTTCGTTCTCGCTAATCTTTTTTAATACAGAATATCCATCCATTTCTGGCATTTTAATATCACAAATAATTAAATCGGGAAGTTCTTCTTCAGCAATCTTTAATCCTTCTTTACCTGAACGGGTATCGAATACCTTATAATTCTTAATTTCCAGTAGGTCTTTTATTCCCATCCTTACAGGCAGTTCGTCTTCTATGATTAATATCTTTTTCATAAGTTCTTCATACGGGAGTTAACATTGGTATTGTTACCTCAAACCTTGTTCCTTTATTCAATTTGCTATCGAATTCTATCTTACCACCATGAGACTCTACACATCGCTTTACAATTGAAAGTCCTAATCCTGTTCCTTCAAATCTTTCTGCATTCTTTCCACGATAAAATATATCAAATAATTTTTCCTGATCTTTTTTTATTATTCCTATTCCATGATCTTCGACAGAGAATACTAAATCCGATTTTGATTTCTTTAATTCTAATTTTATCTCTCCTCCGCCGGGAGAATATTTTATTGAATTAGAAAGCAGATTAGAAATTATATGCTGCAAAAGCTTATTATCAATAATTGCGAAACTACTTTTAAAATTTGATTTAAAAATAATTTTATGTTTCTCTGATGTGAAATTTTTTGCATCCTCGATCATTTTATTACAAAAAGAATTTAAGTTTGTTTTTGTCGGATTGAATTTCCATTTACCTGTTTCAATTTTATTAATAGTAAGTATATCATCTAAGATGCTAGTCATATATATAACTGCATTCTGAATCTGAATTATATAATCAACATATCTATCTTCACTTATCGAACGACCCACCATTAATAGCAATTCCGATGAAGTTAAAATCGTAGTAAGTGGAGTTCTAAATTCATGCGATGCTATCGACATAAACCGAAACTTAAATTCATTCAGTTCTTTTATGATTCTGGAATCGCTAACTAATTCATCAATATTTGAAATTTTTTGTTTACTCATTTTTCAGAACTATTTCCTCTATATTCCAACCTGATATTTTTATATCCGATACTTTTTGCGAATTATTATCGATAGGGATTTTTAATTCTATCTCACGCTCTTCATTTGGAATTAAGCTGAAATAATTATCATCCATAAATATTGGAGTAATTAGTTCGCCGTTTTCCGAAAAAGCTTTTATGTTTATTTGGAATGCTAATCTATCGTTATTGTTGCTCAGCTTAATCCTGTATTTAAATACATTATTATTTTTTTCTGAACTTAATTCTGCACTCAGTTTAACGGTTTCAATATTGTTTAGAGCTTTTAGATTGCTATATTTTAAGGTGGGAGTCCGCGTCCAATCAGTCTTTTCTTTATCTAAAATATCATCTATTGCGGATAAGACATAAAAATTTCTAGAAAGAATTCTTTCACTCGCTCTAACTCTTAAATCAAGAAAATATATTTCTTCATCTTTCTCCGGAATAGATATATTCTCTAAATCAGAAACGAAATCCTTTGCTACGTTATGTTTAGAGGATTTTGAAAAAATCTTGTTCATTTCAAAATCATATAAATCTATATAATACTCTATATCATTAATATCGTATAATGAATGATTGGAAAGAAGTATTTTTTTAGATTCATAATCATACATAATATGAACTGGCTCTAAAGCTTTCTTAGTTGCATAATAAGCTGCATTTGGAATTAGATAAAAATCATATAACTGCCACCAAAGTTTTGGAAACGCTCCATTAAGCATCCACTGAATTATACCTGTGGAATTATATCTATTTCCAACGAATGCTTCAAACATTGCACGAGTGCCTTCATAATTAATAAACTGCCCTCTATTATCTGAGTAGTCCCTAAATGTTTTTGCCTCACCTAATCTATTTTTGATTGCTTCATTATAATTATTAAGGTCGCCAAAGGAATATCCGCCGCAATGATAATTCCAGATACTATCCATGGTATTTAATGAACTCTTTGGAATAAATTTTTCTATCGATTCGGAAACAGGTATTTGAGCCCCGATGCCGACTTCTGTATTGAAACCATAAGCTCCGCCATTTTCTTTATCCTGCCACCAATAGATTGGTGGTACGTAATCATAGGGACCAAGCATCTTCACTCCCGTAGCACCTGAAATAGTACTTGTTAGCCCTTTCGCGGCGCCCAAAAAAGGACGTGTAGAGTCATCTTTTTTAAGAATTTCAAAATATTTTTCTTCTAATTCCGGACGCGGTAATTTATCACTACCATAAACCCACAAAAATATACTCGGATGATTTCGTAGCCATAGAATTTGGTCTTTCCACGATTGTGCGACTAAATCTATATCCTCTTTTGATTTAATAGAACCAAATTCATCATCAGGTTTTCCGATATAAACCTCCCACTCCCATTGGCAGCTCCATCCCGCCATAATTAATATCCCATATTCATCACATAAATCATATATGTCTTTATTCTTTCCCCAGAATCCTTCTAATCGAATCGTATTCAATCCCATATCCCGGACATATTGTAACTGAGTCTTAATATTCTCTGTAGAATTATCTAAGAACAAATTATCTACCCAACCTCCGCCGAGTATTAATATTTTTTTACCATTTAATTTATATCCTCTATACCCCTCGGGAGTTAAATAATCTGTTACATCTCTTATTCCGAATTTCGTTTGGCGATTGTCGGATTCTTTACCATCAATTGAGAACTTCAATTCCAATTCATAAAGTTCTTGATTACCAAGAGAATATGTCCACCATATACGTGGATTATTAATTAATAGATCACGAAATTCTTTGGGAGAAAACGTAACAGTTTTGCTTTCTTTTGGTGTGAGAGTTACATCTTTAGAAAATGTTATCCCTTCTATCTGACCGGTTAATTTTCCGTGAATTTCTCTATTACTATTATTTATGATATCTGCTGAAATTGTAAGTGCTGCATTTGAAAGAGAAGGCATTTCAATTTTGGATTTTACAAATGGATTTTTAATAGAAACTTCTCCCGAGGTTTTAATCAGCATTCCACGCCATAAACCCATATTATCGTCCGGAGCTTTCGGATTCCAATCTACAAATCCAATAGTTGGGTCTCCCTTTTGAGGGGGAAATACTTCTATCGCTAAAACATTTTTACTTTCCAATTTTAAGTTATTTGTTATATCGATTTCAAATTGCCTAAATGAACCAAATATTGATGATGAATCTGCTATTAATTTCCCGTTGAACCAAATGTTAGCTCTATAATTAATTCCTTCAAAGAATAATTTAACAAATTGATTAGAATATTTTTTTTCAATACTAAATTCGGCGCGATACCACCATGAAGAATTAAACTGCTTCCTATCAATTCTTTTTAGATTATCAGCAAAAAAAACTTCGGGGTATTTATTGTTCTGTTGCAATCCGGCAAATACAGTGGCAGGAACTGAGATTGGAAGCCATTCATCGGAAGAATAATCTATGGTTGATATAATTTCTCCATTAACTGAAAGTTTCGAAGAATTTATAATCTTCCAGCCTAAATTTAGATAATTGCTTTCAGTATCTTGGCTTCTAATTTGCATATAAGAAAATAAAAGAATTATTATTAAAAAGTACTTAGTCAATAATATTTTCATAAATACCTGCTAATGAGAATTATCTAGTGATTAATCGCCTTACATAAAACAGTTATAAAAATTATTTTAGGTGCACAATTTTTTGAGTAATTACATTCTGCGGTGTTTGTAGGGTTACAAAATAAACACCGCTTGAAAAATTCTTTGCATCCACTTCTAATTTATGACTTCCCGCAGTTTTAACGCCATTATAAAGTTCTTCGCATTTTCTTCCCAATGAATCATATATCGTAATATCAACTTGCATTTCTTTGGTTAAGGAATAACTAATATTAAAAATGGGATTAAATGGATTAGGATATAATTGCATTTTAATTTCAACTGGCAATTCTTCTCCCATTCCTTCATTTACATCAGTCGGAGAAATTCGTTCGATTGTTATTCCATGAAGAATTGTATAGCCTTTAATCGACTTGAAATATATATTAAGTAAATTATTATTTACATAAACATTTTCCAAGGTCTTAACCAATCCCTTATTATAACCGACTTCATTTTTAATTTGAAAATTAGTTAGTACTTTCTCGCCATTAATTAATACATCAAAAATTCTGTCCGTAAAGCCACTCGAGTCTGATTCAACGAAAAATAATTTTATTCGATAAGTACCGTTGGCAACTCGATGTTGATAAAACGCAAGATTTTCCAAACCATCATTAAAAAATGAAGAATAATCGCCTGAATAGACAACTCCGGATTCTTTTTTAATAACTCCACCACCTGTTCCATATTCTTTTTTCGCATCGAAAGTTTGTTCCGAGAGTATAACGTTTCCCGAATTTGGATTACCAATATCAATTGCCATAGGAGATGAATGAGCGCTAAAAACAGAAAACGCTTTTAAGTTCATGGCATTCGGAGTTGGGGCTAAGTCTTTAATTCCTTTTATAGCGGTAGAATATGATTGACCCGGCTTTGCTCCGGTTACATCAAAATTAATTCGAGTGTTATCCTCACTTAGAACCGGATTTGATATTTTCAGACTTGGAGTAATATAATTTGATAAATCTTTAGCGGAGGTTTCTTCAATTGCTTCGGAGAATTTAATTGATAATTTGTCATTATAAATCCAACCGCTAATCGGATATGGTGCATCAATATCTGCATCAGGAATAGCTGCTCCGTGAGATGCTGTTTCACCTTGATTTGTCATGCAAAGCATTAGGTAGCCATCTTTAACCAATACATTTTGTGCTTTAAAATCAGCTAGATTAGAACCAAAAGTACTATTAGATTTTGACCAACGCGAGGCATCAAAAGTATCGAAATTATCCACCCATTTTAGTGTAAAATCATTTTTTGTACCCGGTGTATATTCATAATATTTTATCCAGTCATAATAAGCATACAGAGGCAATGATGTGGGGCTAAAGGCACCTGCCCATTCTACGGAATTCGGTATCCAAAAATTCATCATTATGGCTTGTGGCAAATTTAATGTTTGAATACGCTCACTTGTATCTCTGTATATTTCAAATCCATCGACCCACCATGCCACATAAGTCGGGGTCCATTCGATTGCATAAGTATGGAACGCAGCATGTGGATTAAAGTTCAATACTTGACGGTGATTGACTCCTTTTTGATCAGGTGTAAAGGAAGTAAACTCGGCTTCGGTATTTCTAAAACCCATTACTTCGATATCTATTTCATTATATGTACTCGATTTGGTATTGTAAGTAAATAAAGTGGAAGTAACACCGCTCGCTTCTGCGGTTCTCATCCTAATTTCAATTCTGCCGTAAAGGATCGATTCATAAGTACGAACTTCACCACTCCAATAATTTTTTGCGTCTATTATTGAGTTACTAATCGTAATTATTAATAGCAGAAAAATAATCTCTCTAATTCTATTCATAATAATCTCTCATTAATTCTCATTTTATAATATAACCAGAAATAAAATGATTTATTAGTAATTGGGAAAACAAAGAAATATTTCTATTTCTTTAACAACGAAGATAAAAAAGGGATATGACCGGAGGCACTAGCCATATCCCTAATAAAGAGGAGAACTTATTTCAACATCATCATTTTTATTGTTTTTGTAAAACTATTTGTAACCATTCTGCAGAAATATATTCCCGATGGAAGACTTGAAGCATCGAATCTTACATCAAATCTACCTGCATTTCTAAATTCATTTACTAGAGTTGTTACTTCTCTTCCAAGTATATCAAATACTTTTATAGAAACATTCCCTTGATTTTTCATATTAAATGAAATTAGGGTAGAAGGATTAAAAGGATTTGGATAGTTCTGATTAAGACTATAATCGGTTACCATTCCTTCATTTGCATATTCATCTTCTATACCAGTCCATTTATCGCCGACCCAAGTATTTGTCCAAACAGAAACATCTCTATAAGATTGGTCATTACTCTTAAGCGAATAAGTAACAACAAGTTCTCTTGTCTTTGCCGGAAGAGTACCGTCATTATCATTACCGATAAAATCAATCGGTATTCTCATTCCTAATTGAGGTTTGAATACATGTCCCGCTTTAATTTTCTCTGCGATAGCTGCAAAAGATATTTTAGCTTCGATTGTATATCCACCTGTAAATTTCTCTACAAATTTGAAATCAGGTGATGTAGCATCAAGAATAATTCCTCCGCCTGCCATATCTAACATAGCGCACCATTGATTGAATCTAAAATGATAATCAGTCTCAGTACCTTTTTGATATGATATATGCGACGGACCTCTTTGATCATACAATCCTAAGAAAAGATCAATTCCATCATAGAGATATGACATATCCAAATTATTAGTTTCATCCGAAAATAGAACATTATCATTTACATCAATGCCGACATAAAGATAATTATCATCCATTGCTAAATGAGCAGTAAATGAAAAATCAGCATCGTTATCTAAAGTATAACCGTATCCATCAGGAATATGTGCCGTGGATTTTGCTAAAGATATTTCAAAAGGTTCAATTCCTGAGAACTCTTGAAGGTCGCCATCGGCAGCAAAATTAGTAGGTGCTCCATTATTAATTACTGGAACTCCTTTCGCTAGATTTGTAACACCTTCAGAAGCTGTGGTAAAAGGTCCTTCATTACCGGCAGCATCCACACACTGAACTGCATAGTAATAAGTTACATTTTGATCGCGTGCAGGTGAAAATAAAACGTGATTCATCGATTGCGCATTTTCACTGATATTAAATCCAATTTGATCAACTTTTCTTGAATGGATATCAGTTATAGGCTCTAAGCTTGCAAATACATTATAAACTTCACCTTCTTCAAAAGGAATATCGTCCCATAAGACTAAATTATTATAGTTTCCTGCAGCACCGGTTACTTGTACCGGAGCGATAGGAGCTAATACATCAAAGACCGGTGAACCTGTCCATATTTCATCTAAATAAACTACTTGATTTTGCCAACGAGTATCATTCGTTCTAAAAATCTTTAGTTGCGAAACCCTTGTTTTATCAAAAGTACCATCAACATGAGCAGATGTAAGATCGTCCCAAACTCCCGCTGTAAGATTAAATTGGCTAAGTGGGATTTCAAGAGTTTTCCAAGTATTATCATAATTCATATTATCTGCATAAAGATAATAATCCGCTTCAAAAGGATAATCTGCAGTGGCAGCACCATCTTCATCTACATCTTGGAATATAAGTCTGAGATCGCCAATTCCTGCCGGTGCTTTGATCTTTAATTTCAATGTATCCTGATCCCATTGCTCAATTAAATTAGCTTTTTTAACTAATTCAAAGATAGGTCCATCCCATTGACCGGGAGTAGTCCATTTCAAACTATATTTATGTGTAGCAGGATTTGATGTTTCTTCATCGGAAACAATACATGAACCGTTTCTGCCTTGACTAAAAATTATGGAAGCAGGTACTGCTTTACCATTAAAGAAGGTTAATGCTTTTGTTTGTTTGCCATGAAGTTCCATTGCATCGAAATAGATAGTCCCTTCTGCTACTTTAGGGTCTTGACCATCAACCAAAAATTCCCAAACAAAACCTTTAATTTTTTCTAAATCTAATAACTGATTGCCCAATTGCATACCGCCCCAAGTTCTTTGAGCAAATCCTTTTCCTTCAACATTATCATTATTTACTAAGGGCATTGTAACGTAATTCCAACCCGGAGTGGGAGTTTTTAGTATATAATGAAAACTGAAATATTTTTCGCAATCGGTTTGAACGTAAGTTTTATTGCCATTTGGCGAATTGCTTACATCGAGTAAACAAAATCTAAAAACCATATTGATTGCTTCATTAACAGGCTTTTCTACATAATAACGGAATGTTAAGCTATCGTAACCCGATAGATCATAAGTATCTGAAGAATCAGGGCACCATTGTTCCATACCAACAAACCAACCCCAAGAATCGTAACCGGAAGTTTTATAATCCACTTTCATAGCTCCGGTACCACTGAATTTTGGTGAAGTAACATAAGTAAGATTAAAAATGTCCCCTGCATGACTATTCAATATGTTCCAATAATTAGTGTCAGTTGGGGTTGAATCGAATGCATCAATTACTTTTTGTGCATTGATATTTACGGCTAGGGAAAAACAAAACAGAAGGTAAATCAACTTTCTCATAGTCTATTCCTTGTTTTTGTGATTAACTTAAAAAAAATAATATTTATATGAGAGGCAAACAAGTTAAATGCTTTAAGTGCACGTTTATGGCGGTGAGCGAGCAATTTTTTTCTTATTTGAGTAATGTCATCTTTTTTGAAATGATTCTATTTCCGTTACGAAGAGTGTAGATATAAATCCCTGAAGGTAATATCTCTCCGTTTTGATTTTTCCCATTAAAAATAATTGTATGGTCCCCAGATGATATAATAGAATTAACTAATTCTGCTACTTCTCTTCCAATTATATCATATATTTTTAATGTAACAAAGTCTGCCCTATCTATTGAATAATTAATTTTACATTCGGGATTAAAAGGATTTGGATAATTTTGATAAAGATTAAAATCGTATGAAGCCTCACGTTCATTTTCTTCTACATCGGTGAGATCGATTCCCTCAACCGGTATGGAGATAATATTACAATTAGTTGCAATTTTTATTGTATCTACATCATAATCATCCAAATCTTTATTGTAATAAACTCGAAATGAAATTGAATCATAAGGATTAATTACTTGCGGAAATTCATAAGGGATATATATTCCTCTTGTGCTATTACGAATTGAAGATACAGTTACAGGAAATTCATTAAAATTTAATAATGATATTTTTGAGGATGCCGTATCAATTCCATTTGTAGTAAATAATTTATTTTTCTCAATAGAAGCTTTAATATCAATAAAATCATTAATTTTTTCTGAACCCCATGGATATCGGTAAGCTCGGTAGGTTGAATAATCTTTTTCAAAAGAGAGTTCAAATACTTCTCTTCCTTGCGGCGTAACTTCAGTAATTGCGGGAACTGCCGCACCCCAACCGATAAAAGTATTTCCATTTGGCAATCTTTGGCTATATCCAAGTCCATAACTATAAATATCAGGAGAATTTCGATATTCCCATACTAGTCTAATAGTTTTATTCTTTTCATCAATTTGATATTCTAATGCCCGAGAATAAGAAAGAGATTGAGGTTCTCTCCTGAATCCATTATCGAATATCATTAAATTTCCGTTTGGCAGTCGCCTCGCTGCATGCTGCCACGAAAATCCTAAAGGATCTTTAATAAAAGTAAACTGATTCTTTTTCCCTCCAAGCCGCCATAAAATTGCTCCGTTCCTTCTATCTATTTTTACCACTTCTTGAGTATTCCTAAGCGAAACCAAAAAATTACCATCGAAATCGATATCAATTGAATTACCATGCGCTACATCAATTGTCCCCTGCTTCAAATCGGTGTAAGAGTCTTTGATATCTATATGGTCCCAAGTCTTCCATTCAAAAATCAGATTTTTGTCTTTATCGATCTCCTGAACGTAATAACCTATAACTATGGCAGAGTCCCGCCCACCTTCTACTATTCTGCTCATATCAATTATTCGGCTATCGAAGCCAAGAATTAAGTAGTTACCATTTGCTAATATTCTAAGTTCATGAAAATCTGTATAAAGATCACCTATACATTTTATGCTATCAATTAATTCATAATTTTTGTTAATGATATAGAAGCAATCGCCGCCTCTATCAAAATAACTTAATGTTCCATTAGGTTGTGGCTTAAAATCATATATACTGCCTTTTACTTTCTTAAAAAATTTAGGAGTGCCTTCATTATCGATTATCATTAGATAAGGCACTTTGGAAGCCGTAGGCGCTAAAAATATGCTTGAAGTATCGCAGCCATACGATTTTGCTATTTTATATTTCGGAAGGTCATCAGGAAAATTATTCTGCGCATTTATTCTAACCGAAAAACAAAAGATTATTATAAGAAAAAATATCTTATGCAATTTACGATAAAAATTACTAATTCTTATAAGTGCCACAAAAATCACTTCACAGACTCGCTAGTTTTCTTTACAGCAATGTAATAATAATTACCAAATATCTCCCCCTTTTTACGACATATAATAGGCAGGTTAAGCGACTATCTACTTCTTTAACGTTTCTTTAACTTTATTTCGTGATTATTTAGGATATGGATCATATTAAGTAACAAATGATTTTAAGACATTTTGTCGCTAATCACATAAAATCAATTCTACTTAATATGTATTAAAAATTTAGCTATAAATTAAATATAAGGAGTACAGATGAAAAAGAATATATTTTTTACGTTATTTATGATAATGTCGTTTTTAAGCATTAGTACCTACGCCCAAATGAAAGATTATGGGTTAAAGATGGGGTTACAGTTTAATGGTATAATGCCATATACTGAGTTTGAAGTTGAAAACGGATTATCGATGTCATCATATTTAGCAAGAGGATTCTTGAGATTCGAGCTTGCGGATGCAATTAATGCAGAATTTGGAGCAGGTTACGGTAATATTTCAGGAGATGCTTTTAATTTCGTTACAAATACAAAAGGGGCAGGTTCATACAGCACCAAAATAATCCCGCTGGACTTAAGATTATTAATAATGCCATTCGATATGAAAAACTGGAATCCATATCTATATGGAGGGTTCGGAATGCTCAATTATACAGTCGGTATTAAACCTGCCATTTCTTCTCCTGTTGCAACAAGTTCGGAGGGATGGACTGGAATTATACCATTCGGAATTGGTACTGAAATCAAAATGAGCGAGGATATATTAGTGGATTTAGCAGTTGGTGCCACTTATGCCTTGAAAGATAATCTTAATTCTTATGATGATAATAGTAATAAGGATATGCTTTTTAACATTTCTGCAGGTATCGTATTTACAGGCGAAAGCAGCAGCTCTGATAAAGATAAAGACGGATTGACTAAAGCCGAGGAGCTCGAACTAGGTACTGACCCAAATAATCCAGATACAGATGGTGATGGCTTGAAAGATGGCGATGAAATAAATGTTTATAAAACCGACCCATTAAATCCCGATAGCGATTCTGACGGATTAAAAGATGGAGAAGAGGTTTTCACTTTTCAAACAAATCCTAACTTAGCAGATACAGATTCTGATGGTTTAAGAGATGGAGACGAAGTTAATACTTATCGAACCGATCCTAAAAACGCCGATAGCGATGGCGATAGATTAAGTGATGGCGATGAAGTAATGAAATATAAAACTGACCCGTTGAAAAAAGATACAGATTTTGATGGCTTGAGCGATTTTGATGAAGTGATGACTTATAAAACAAATCCTCTAATGGCTGATACTGACGGCGGTTCGGTTCCGGATGGTAAAGAAATATCAAATAAAACTAATCCTCTAGACCCAACTGATGATATTCCTAAAAAACAGGAACCAAAAGAAGTATCTAAAGAATGGACTTTTAGCACCGATAAATTATTCTTCGCTTTAGATAAATATAAACTTAGTGATGAAGGTAAAAATACACTAAATGAAGTTTATGATGAAGTAAGCAAATATGAATCCGGTGTTTCTATCGAAATAAGCGGTCATGCGGATGCTACCGGAAGTGATGCCTATAACATGAAACTTTCTGAAAAGCGAGCTAATGCAGTTAAAGATTATTTTATTAGCCGTGGATTAGATTCAAACGTTTTTACCGTTAAATGGTTTGGTGAGAGAAATCCAATAGCCCCAAATGATACGCCTGAAAATAGAGCAAGTAATAGACGTGTTGAAGTGAAAGCTAAAGGCATGCAGACTGTTGATGTAAAATAATGAGTTATTGAAAATAATTTACCCTTCTCGCGAAGACAAAAAAAGCGGCTTATTTTTTGAGCCGCTTTTTTTTGTTTAATTTATACTTGGACGTATTTGCTTGGTAATGCTCCGCAAACGGGACAGTTTTCGGTCGGCTCACCAAATTCTATATGACCGCAGACCGGACATAAATAAATATTCGTTACATCCAAATCTTTCCCCTGCTCTGCTGCTTCTAATGCTTTTGCGTAAAGTTCTGCATGAACTTTTTCTGCATCTAATGCATATTTGAACATTCTTTGTGCTTTGTGATTTTCTTCTACTGCTAGCTCGTGCATAGGTGGGTACATTTCAGAAAATTCATAAGTTTCACCTTCGATAGCTGATTTAAGATTATCAACTGTAGAACCGATTCCTTCTAGCGAACCTAGATGTCCTTCTGCATGAATTCGTTCTGCTTCTGCTGCTGTTTCAAATAACTTAGCTATATTTGGGAAACCTTCTCTTGCTGCTTTTTTAGCAAATGCTCTATATTTTTGATTTGCTTGACTTTCACCTGCAAAAGCTTCTTTCAAATTGTCCTTCGTTGTTGCCATTTTATGTCTCCATAGAGGTTATAAGTAAATAGATGTAAATAATATCTCGTTATCCAAATATAATTAAAACTCTCCATTTGAAAAAATGATTTACGTATGAAATGTAACTTCCGACTGAGACAAATTATGTAGAGGAGTTATTCTTCTGAAAAAATGTAATATTTTTTTTATATTTCAGTTAAAATATTGGAGAGGGTTATGAATAAACCCAAATTTTCATTAAAGAAAGCAAAACGTGCCGTAGAAATTTCCTCCAAAATAGAAGGGCATAAAATTCCAATCAATAAAACTAACAGAACTAAAAAAGTTA
>CALDDL010000278.1 GCA_937936675.1 uncultured bacterium | reverse complement strand
ACAGCGTCATCGAGTGTATAAACCGTTTTTTGCGAAAATATCGTCATCGGTATCAGGAATATGAATAGTAATTCAATAATGGGTTTGTTCAGTTTCATCTTTTCCCTTTCTATAATAATAAATTAATTTTTTTTATTTAATCCAAACTGATTTTATGTTAACAAATTCTTTGATGCCATAATGAGAAAGCTCTCTTCCGAACCCCGATTTTTTAACACCACCAAATGGGAGGCGAGGATCGCTTTTTACGTTGCCGTTTATGAATACCGAACCCGATTCAATCTCTGCGGCAATATCTTTTGCGCGTGCAATATCGTTAGTCCATATCGAAGCTCCTAAGCCAAATTCGGAGCTATTGGCTATTCGAATTGCATCGTAGGAATCTTTCGCTTTTATTAATGAAGCCACAGGTCCGAAAATTTCATCATCATAAGCAGGCATTCCCGGTTTAAGATTATCCAATATCGTAGGGGCATAAAAATAACCTTCTAAATCTAAAATTTCACCACCGGTTACAAGATTAGCACCCATCTCAATCGAACGCTTCACTTGAGTATCAAGTTCTATTAATAGGTCTTTACGAGCAATCGGACCGAGTTCGGTCTGGTAATCCATTGGATCGCCAATTTTTACACGTTCCATTTTTAGACGAAATGTATCTCTGAAAAGTTCATATATTTTTGCTTCTACGATAAAACGTTTGGAGGCAATGCAACTTTCGCCATTATTTATAAGACGACCATTGACGGCAGCTTCGGCAGCCACTTCAATATCCGCATCATTAAGAACGATAAACGGATCGCTTCCGCCGAGTTCTAAGACTACCTTTTTTAAATTTGTTCCTGCTCGCGAAGCTACTTTCTTGCCTGCATCTTCGCTGCCGGTAAGCGTAACGGCTTTTACAATTGGATTATCAATTATCTGTTCCACTAAATCGGAGCCTATCAATAAAGTCTTGAAAGTTCCCTCGGGGAATCCGGCATCATTAAATATCTCTTCTATTGCAAGGGCTGAAATTGGAACATTCGAGGCGTGTTTCAATAGGCATGTATTACCTGCCATTAATGCAGGAGAAGCGAATCTGAATACTTGCCAAAATGGAAAATTCCACGGCATTACAGCCAGTATTACACCCAGTGGATCGAACCTTACATAACTTTCCGAAGCATCGGTAATTATTTTTTCTTCTTTTAATATTGTTTCTGCATTTTCAGCGTAATACTCTGCCACGAGAGCACATTTTTCTACTTCTGCTACTGCCTGCGAGATCGGTTTTCCCATCTCGAGTGTAAGTATTTCACCGTATTTTTTACTTCTCTCTTTTAGTATTTTTGCGACATTAAGCATTAGCTCTTTTCTTTGAGCAAAAGAACTGTTTCTCCATTGCTTAAAACATTCCTCTGCTTTGCTAATACTGCTTTTAATATCCGCAATATTATGTTCTTTAAATTCCTTAATCTTTTTATCTGTAAAAGGATTAATTGATTGTATAGACATGTGAGTCCTATTCTGATATTCTAAAATAAAGATTTTAATAGAAATTATGCAAAAAAAG
>CALDDL010000277.1 GCA_937936675.1 uncultured bacterium | reverse complement strand
ATCTCTCTTACTTTTTCTCTAAAAGATTTATCGAAAAGATTGGTGCTTTTATCCATCACAATTATTTTATCTACATGCGGATTATTTAGATATATGTCTTTAGTATAATCCTGAAGTAAAACTGCGACAAAACAGTTAGGATATTTTTTCTTCAATTCTCTGGGGATAGGAGTCGAAAGTACCACATCTCCAATTCTATCCGGTCTTACCAATAGGATTCTTTTTTGCTTCATTAACTAATCACCTTGTAAAGAGCCGGTTTAGCTCTTTCAAATTCTTTTTGCCAATTTAATTCCAATGCTGCTCTATTACAGTTGTTCTTATATTCTCTTATAACATTATCTGATTCTATCAATTTTTTAATTGAGAATATTACTTCATCTTCATTATTGGGATCTGCAATAATTCCTGCATTATATTGCTCCACAATTTTTTTCATCTGCGGAAGAGGAGATGAAAGAACGGGAAGTCCTGCCATGATATATTCAAATAATTTATTTGGAAGAGCATGATAATAGCTAACGCTGATATTTTCTATTAATGCTATTCCAATATCTGCGCTAGCGGTATAATTAATTAAATCTTTTTGGATAATTGTCCCAGCGAAGATTACTCGGTCGGCGACTTCATTTTCAATGGCAATTTTTTCAAATTTGCTTTTAGCCTCGCCATCACCTAATAAAAGAAGATATACATTTTGAATTTGTGAAATTGCTTTAATTACTGTCGGTATCCCTCTCCCCCCTATTAATACTCCTTGATATAAAAGAATTTTGTAATTCATTGGGATATCATACATCTCATGAATATTGATTGTGAATTGTGGTTTTTGAAGTAGTGGAATATTTCTTATTACTAAAGTTTTAGGGAGTCCATAAAACTTTTCCAAGAATTCGGAATCCATTTCTCCGGTTGTAAGGATAATGTCTGCTAAATTTATAAATGTGCTTTCAATTGATTTAACAATGTATTGAAGAAAAGGACGTTTGCTTAATCCGCCTATAAAAGCGTATAATTCACGGCTATTATAAACTATCTTAATGTTATTTAATTTTGCAATAAGAGTAACAATCGGGAGAGTATAAATATCCTCTGCAAAAATTACTGATGCATCGGTTTTAATCAATTCTTTTAAAAGTCTATAACCAAAATGAAAGTAAAACTTTATGCTATTGCTTCTATCTAGCTTAAATATTTTTATATCTTTATAAAATTTATCTTCCGAAATTGTGCGCCAATCAAATGAGATTACAGATACTTCAAATCCGTCTGCCATTAATGAATCGCGTAAATTAGTTATTCGCGAATCATGATAAGCATTTCCTAAGAACGCTATACATATTTTTTTGTTCATCAATGGATTATAATTTTATATAAAAAGTATTTCTCATAGTTGTTTTTGCATCAAACTTTTCTTTGAATTCAATTAAACTCATACTAGGAGTCATTGGATTTTCTGCTTTAGTATCTTGTGAAACTCCGATATCAACATATTCATAATTATTTTCGGTAGAGTATTTAAGTATTTCATACATCACTCTTTGAATCGGTTTAAGTTCTGCAAAATCGTAACGCAGCATATTATAAAAACAGAGAGCGACTGTTTTATTTGGAAAGAACATCGATGAACCTCCAATCGGTTCTCCTTTATAATATACCATAAATAACTTTAGTTTATCGGGCATCAGTTCGGTCAATTTAATTAAATCTTCTAAACTATGAGTTGGTTTCACATTATGTCGTGCTTTGTTTTCAAGTAGTATCGGATAGAATTGATCATAACGATCATTGATTTCAACCGTAATATCGGGATTTTTTAAAGAACCCCTTACGTTTCTTCTTATTGTAGGAGAGCATCTTTCTATAATATCTTGATTCTTATCTAATTTAATTGCACTAGAGATATAATGAAGTTTATATGAAAATCCTGACCAGAGCATAGCAAAATCAAGATTTTGATTTTGATGTTTTTCATAAATCATAGGGGCGGGGGTAAGGCAGATATCTTTCCAATTATTCTTTCTGCCATAATCAATAAGCATTTGAACAAAATCCATTGCTTGGGCAAACTTAACGTCATTCGTTACAATCGAGCCATAGCTTGCACCGATTGGAGACTCAAAAGAACCTCCATTAACTACTGCCCCGGGAACTACTGCGGCTATATTCCCTTTATGAATATACATCAGGTGATTAAAAGAAAATTTACCCGGTTTATGGTAATCAAAAAACTTTTGCATTTGGAACATAGTTCCGTTATTAGAATTTTCAACGAACTTATCCCACTTCTCTTTCCATTCTACGCTATAAGGAATAATTTCCATAAGTATCTCTATAAATATCTATTAATTAGTTAAAATAATTCTATTATTAAAAAATATACGAAACAGTAAAAGAACTATTATCGCCAAGACCATATTCAAAAGGGACATAAGCATAATCAATTTTGAAACCTTTCCATTGGACGCCAAATCCTGCTGTTAAACTTTTAGATTCATATCCTGTAATATAACCGCCGCGTACAGCAAAGAAATCATCATAAATAACTTCTAAACCGGCGTGAATATGAGATTCATCATCATCTAAATATTTTTGAAATCCAGCCAGCCCAATTAAATTAATTTTAGCAGATTCTACCGGATAAGAATATTCACCGCCTAATCGAAAATCAGCAGGTAATTTTGTTGATTCTTTTGCAAGTGCGCTCATTGAACCGATATTTTTCATCGAAGCTCCCACCGAAAGATTTTCTATTAATCCGGAATAAGTAACACCGATATCGAATCCCAAACCCGAGGCATCTTGATTAAATAATTCTTCGTAAATAAATTTGAGAGCAATACCGAAAGAAAAGTTATCATTGAATTGATACCCGCTTCCCAAAGTAGCTGCAAAGAAATTAGCATTAAAAGTAGCAGTTGCCGGTCCGGCTTGGCTTCTAACTTCAATATTTTCCACAGAAGTTGTATTGAGATTCAATGCTAAAGGCAACCCCAAAATCTTAGAGGCAACGGAAATTGAATTTGATCCTAAATCAAAAAATTGTTGATTATGAGTAAAAGAAAATCGAGTTGTATTATTCAATGCTATTAGTGAAGGATTATAAAAATAGTTTGAAATATCGTTTCCATTGAAAGAGCCAAAATCAGCCAACCCGATATTTCGGGCACCGCTTCCTAGCTTAAGAAATGATAAACCTGTAGCACCTGCACTTTGTGCGCTTGTAATTGTAGCTGACAATAAAAGTATTACTAATAATTTTTTCATAGACTAAAACTTAAAATTAATTCCTAAAATATGTTGATCGTGAGTGGAATATGGTTCGATTGCAAAAGCATAATCAACACCAATAACCAATTTACTTAACTTGTAAAAATAAGAAAAACCAAAAGAAGGACGCATCGGGAAATTACTATTGCTTAAATTCACCTTATCAATGCCGCCTCTAAGAGCAAGTTCTTCAATAACAAAATATTCTACACCAGCTCTAATAAATGTTGCAGTGCTATTATAATTTTCTACCTCAAAAGCAGCAACTGCTCTATATTCAGGTAAGTTATATGAAATTCCAATTCTTTTGGAAAGCGGGAATTTGTTATCGGTATTTTTTCCATTTGCTCCGTATAGTGCTCCGGTATCCCACTTATATTTACTATTAATATCCGAAAGTACGAACGAGATTTTTATTCTTTCTGATAGAGTATATAAAGCACCAATATCAAAACCGAGAGATGAAGCACTCAATTCATCTACAAGACTAAAGTAATAAAAACGGAATGTAAGACCAATTGCTAATTTAGATGAAAATTGATTAGCAAGAGAAATGAAAATCAAATTTTCAGACGTAGATACTTCATCATATTTATTTCCCTGACCGTCTCTTAATTCTATTTTACCAACTCCCGCATTAATAAGTCCTGCGCTCAATCCGGCTACAGATCGAGCTTTTGTAGTATCAGTTCGATTTCTCCCCATTTCAAATCTCTTTGTAAAGTTAACGAAGTTTAGAGTTCGATCTAATGATAAGAACGAATATGAAGTTTGGAAAGAATTATCACTTTGAAAAACGGCTAATGCAGGATTATAATACGTGCTCAAATGACCGTTAGTAACAGCAGAAAGAGCATTGCCCATACCTATACCGCGAGAACCAAATCCCATACGACTAAATGAACCTGCCATTCCCGATATTTCAGAGTATTTTGGTTGCGCTTCTAAAACTAAAACAAATAAAAATACGATTAACAAGATCTTTTTAATCATTGCACCACCAAAATTTTACCGTACATCGGTTCACCGCTTCCAGTATCAATTCTATAAAAATAAACACCATTTGAAACAATTCTACCCGATTCATCTCTTCCATCCCAAGTATCAATTAAATCAATACCGCCTCGACGGGAAGCATTTTGCAATACTGTTTTAACTAAGTTCATTCCGAAATCAAAAATTCTTATTGTAACGTCTCCATCATTAACAAGAGAATATTTAATATTAGCTTTTTTGGAATCCGGTGTAAATGGGTTAGGAAATGAGAAAGATGTATTGATAATTGCTTTTTCACCTGAGGAAAATAAAATATTCCATTTCCCGCTCCATATTGAATTTCCAATTTCATATTTTACTAAACCGCTTAAAGTCCCTATCCAAAGAATATTATTTACTGAATTTTCGTATGTATCAAGAGCTCTAAAATTTTTAGTATCTAGAATTATTTTTTTGTCGTTATCAGAGATTTCGGGTGCTGCAATCCATGTAATTCCTTTATCATCAGATTGGAATAAACCATCTTGTGAGGCAACGAAAACTGAATTTTTTGAAAAAGCGAAATCGAGAACTCTTTCCCCTTCAAGGAAATTATTCCAACTGATACCGCCATTTTCAGACTGGCTTACAGCCCAAAATTCAGAAGCACCTTCGGCTTTCCAAGTAGCTGCCCAAATTGATTTATCTAAAGGATTCTCTTCAATTGCTAAGATATGATTTCCGCTAATTGGTTCTTCTTGATTCGAATGATTTAATTTTACCCAAGAGATACCACCATCATCCGAAACATTAATTCCACCTGCAGTACCCGCATAAATCCATCCTGTAGATGCAGTTAGAAGAGAAAAGCCGATATGGTTCAAATTAGCTTCTTTGCCGAAAGCACCTGCAACTGGTTGAAGTGAAAAACTTAATGTATCGGTCGGTTTTATTCTATCTAAATAATCGGGGGGAAGCACAACACGCTGCCATGTTTTTCCTTCATCATTGCTCTTTCTAATCCCTCCAGCATTTGTAGCTATAAATATTGTATTATTATAAAAAGCTATATCTCTAATGAAATTTTGTTTCTCGGTAGTAACCGGCAAGGCTCTTATATTATTTATTCCATAAACAATGCTTGAATCGGCAGAATTATCTATTGGCTGCGGAATGATAGTCCACGATTTTCCTTTATTTTTTGAATATCGAAGACCCGAACCGGTAGCAATATCAGAACCGGCAACATTTTCAAAATGCCAAGTAGCTGCCCATATTGTTCCTCTATCATATCCTACTGCCGAGACACTTTCATCACGAAAAATTTCATCATTATAGAAATTATTCCATGAATCCCCTTTATCAAAACTCACGGAGAGACCTTTGGAAGTTCCTACAAGAATGGTATCTCCAATAATAGAGACTCTTTCAATTACGTTACTTAGAGGAGTTGCATCTTCGGTTTTGCTTAACCTACTCGATAGATCAAAATCAGTTGGAAGCTTTTGAGCCGAGATTAATGATGAAATAAGAATAATAAAAATAATTTTTTTCATTTCACTTCACCTCCATATTTTGTGAAATGACATTACTTAATGCACCGTTTCTATCTTTTGCCTGGAATTCAAATCGCCAAGCTCCTAATGTTGTTGTAGAACTAAAAGAATTTTTAAAAGTAAATATTCCATCGGCAGCTATTTCATCGCCGAAAACATCTTTATTTCCTAAATCATTCATTACAAAAAATCCCAATCCATTCCCCGGATCCACCATACTATTATCCGGTCTATATAATTTGAAATAAACATATTGTAAGTCATCATAACCATTTGGGTCTGATGCTTTTACCGAGAATGTAAAAGTAACCCCTCTTGAAACAGAAGAAGGCAGAACTAAATCGGATATAACGGGTGCAGCATTATTTTGACTGTTATCAAAATAAAACTGTTTGGAAATAACCTTTTTTGTTACTCCGGAATTATTAGTAACATATACCTGTAAATTATAATAACCCGATGAAAATGATCTTTTCATAGGCGCATAAGCTGTATATATACCGTCATTTGCTTTTGTATCTCTATTCTTTCCCATATCACCGTTATCGTACATTATTACTTTTTCGGCAACTTTCTTATCACCATCTTTCGATATAATATTCATATAGACTTCTTTAATATAAGAAGTATTATCAATTTTTATAGAAGACGTTATATTAGAATCAGAAGTAGAATAAGTAAATCTATTAGGGGACTGAAATTCGATAATTGAAAAACTATCAAAGTCTTTATCAATTATTTCAGAGGGGATTTCTTCGCAGGCATAGAATTGTAGAGCCGCAAGAAAAAGAGCTATAATGGAGAATCTTTTGATCAACTTCATCACTCGTAAATTAGTTATAAATAAAGTATAAAGATTCTCTCGCTTTTCTCCTTAAATTTGATAAGGTAAAATAATACCCTTTTGTTTTTAATGTCAAGTGGATAAATAAATGCTTAATTTATCGTTATTATAAAAGGCGTAGGAGAAAATGAGAGAAAGAAAATAATAATTGCAATATATCCAAGAATTCTTCTTTTTAAATCCAAGGGTTCGAAATTTGGGACCGGAGGATGCTTAATTTTAATAAAAAAATAAAGTATAAAAGACCATAGAAGCCAACCGGTCCATCCAAAACTAAAATTTAATTCTAAAAATGTATCTAATATTCCTAGTCCGCCAATTAATATTAATATAATCAGAGAAATACTGGCGATTGCTTCATGAATTTTACTTCCAAACATGCTATAAATTATATGACCGCCATCTAATTGCCCAACGGGAATTAAATTCATCGCAGTAACAAAAAGTCCGAACCAACCGACACATAAAAAGGGATAATGATAAATTTCGCTCATAGGAGGAATAAATGCATTCGGAGATACAAATATATTTCTCAATAAAGAAAATAGAAGAGTATCGCCGAAAATTAAATTTGCTCCTCCCGTTCCATACTCCGGCGAAAAATAATCGGGATGAATTGCCAAGATATAATCTACAGCCGGAAGATGAGTAAACCCATAAACCAATAAAATCAAGCATGCTATAAAACCGGAAAGAGGTCCATATATACCGATATCAAACATTGATCTATTATCCGGGATCACTTGTTTAGTTTTTATTACCGCACCCATCGTCCCGAAATTAAAAAATCCAGGGATCGGAGGAAATGGGATAAAATAAGGAAGAGTTGCTTTCACCTTATGATAAACGGCAGCGAAATAATGCCCGAACTCATGAACACCTAGAACGAATATTATCGATAGTGAATATGGCAAACCCTTTGCCAATTCAGTAAATTCATAAGGTCCCATTTTACCGGTAGTCCATTCTACTCCTGCTATCGTTGTAGTAATGAAAGTTACTATAACTAAAAGAATATTTATATAAACCGAATCTTTTTTCATTTTATAACTCTAAGTTAAACCCGAGAGCAGAATATTCTTTTTTAGAATCGAAATACTCACCATGAATATTCAATCCGTTATAATAATTCAAGTAAATTGAGAAACCTTTTCCCTGTGGTTTACCAAATTTCAATCCTATACTCAGAGTATGGTTAGCATTATATCCATTAATATTTACAATACGGAGATCATAAGCTGCGAATGGAGTGATAGTTTCGTTAATTCTTCCTGTATCAAAATAGTCAAGTCCAGCGTGGTAAATATCTTTTCCAATTGAGGAGGGGTCAACATGGAATAAATAAGTAAATCCTCCATAAACTCTGAGATTATCAAATTTGTAATAAGGAATAAATTCAATAAATTCACGGCTAAAGACGCGTGGAGTTTTTCCATCTCTCCACTGGTGATTAACGCCATCAAAATGCCCATCGACAAAATGTGCACTTATATGACTAATTCTAATTCGTGCGCCTGCTTCGCGATTATTATCTAATTTCAACTTATATCCTAAATTCAATCCGAACAGATAATCGACCGCATCAACGGGGAAATGAAAATCTTTTTCGCCGCGAAGCATTGTATAAGTGAATAAATCCGCACCTATCGATAAAGTAGTATTAGAATTATAAACATGTAATATATCGAGTGAATTGCCTATATCAAGACGGAGTTCATTTCTATTTAATTGAAATAAAAAGCCTAATTTTGGTTCTAGAAAATTTGCCGTATAGGGCTGTATATTTAATTCACTTGGGAATAATTCAGATTTATTTTGCCCATAAAAACTTGAAAACGAAATAAAAAAAACAAAAACCGAAAAAACTAAAATTCTCTTCCTTTCCACATTACTTTCCTATTTGGTAAAACAATAAATGGTAATATCAGTACATAAATAATAAAATAAATTTCAAATGCTAAAAAATGGCTCAATTTCAATTTCAGTTTTAATCTGGAAAATACAGGACTGATAAAGAAATAATCAATCATAAATTTAGAAACCGCCAAATATAACGATAGACTAGTGAAAAAGAAAGGCAATAAGACGATAGCAATATGAGAAAGATATCCTCCAAGCATGGTGAAATAACCAAACCAGTCATTTTTCATTCCGCCGACACCCCATCTTTTCTTTTGCCAATAAAGCGTTTTCCAAGTGGGACATGGTTCAGAGATTACAAGTATATCTTCTTCTATTGGAGTAATTACTTTATATTTTTTCAAATCGTGAATTGCCTTTAGAAGATTAAAATCTTCTGTAATACTAAAAGGTAGATTTTCATATCCGCCAATTTCGTCATAAGCTTTTCTTGTAAAAGACATATTATTACCAATACAACCGGAAGGCTTGCCAATATTCATTACTCCTGCACCAACAGTCAATAGGTAAAGGAAATCGATTCCCTGCATGCCTCCGAAAACCGTTTCAGCTTTTTGATAAGTATAACCGCCAACAAATGCAACATTATCCTTATAGTAAGATGCAATTGTTTTAACCCAATTAGGATTAACACGGCAATCTGCATCAGTTGTAAGGATTATTTCCCCAACGCTTTTCTTAATAGCATAAGCTAAGGCATTTGTTTTCCCTTTAAGATTACCAACAGGTGCATCAGGGATAAAACATTTGAATCGAGCTTTCCCCTTGATAAATTCATCGATCAATGCTCCTGTACTATCGGTAGAATGATCATTAACTATAATAATTTCTAGTTTATTTTCAGGGTATTCTAATTTATCTAAAGAGGTAAGACACTCTATAATATTTAATTCTTCATTCCTGGCAGCAACAATTAATGATGCCGAAGGGTACTGTTCTTCTTTAATTTTTTTGTATTTTGCGCTCGCACCAATAGTAAAAACAAATAATTGAATCAGATATAAACTTAATCCAATTAAAAAAAAGAGCTCAAAAGCAGTCATTTATAAATTCCATTTGTTCTTTAATTTAATTTACGCAATATTTGATTTATAAACATATTCAAAAACCTCTTAAGTATTATTAAATAGTTAATTATGAGCAAAATTGCACCTTTAAAAAGATTCGGACAGAATTATCTGGTTGATAAAAATATTATCACAAAAATTATTGAAGAATTTAATCCTCAACCAGATGAAATAATTCTTGAAATAGGACCCGGGCAAGGGGCATTAACCGAAGAATTAATAAAATCGGGGGCAAAAATTTATGCTGTGGAAATCGATTTTAGAGTGATTGAAGAGCTTCAAATGAAATTACCCCTTCTTACGATATTAAATATGGATTTCCTTAAAACCGATATTTTCAAATTTATAAAAACTGACCAAAAAATCAGAATAATCGGAAATATTCCTTATAATATTACCTCGCCCATAGTATTCAAGCTTCTTGATGAAAGAGAAAGAATTAAAGATGCTGTACTAATGGTGCAATATGAAGTGGCTAAAAGATTTGCGGCAAAACCAAATAGTAAAGAATATGGAATCCCGACCGTATTTTTAGATTATTATACAAAGACCGAATTTTGTTTTAAAGTGCCGAATACGGTTTTTTATCCAAAACCGAAAGTGGATTCTGCCATAATTCACATAAATTTTCCCGAAAGGGAAAGAGATAAAGAATTCGAAGAGATTTATTCCAAAGTTGTAAAAGCATCTTTTGGGAATAGAAGAAAAACTTTAAAAAATTCACTAAGTAATAGTATATTTAGAGGAATTAATTTTGGAGGTTCGCCTATTGATTTATCAAGAAGAGCGGAAACCCTAAGCTATACTGAATACATTACCTTAACACAATTCATATTCGGAAAACTACATGACGGAGAATAACAGCATCACGAATGTTAGGAATCTGATTCAAATAGACCAGGAAATATTAGATAATATTTCCGTTCTTTTAGAAGAAGAAGCGGGTGAATCCGTAAAAAATATTTTCGCAAGCCTCCACCCTGCCGATATCGCAGAAATTATAAATCGCATTAAAATAGATGAAGCAATTTATGCTTTTAAACTTTTAACCACAGAAGTTGCCGGTGAAGTTGTAATTGAACTTGATGAAGATTTAAGAGAAAAAATATTAAGAGAGATTGAACCGGGGAAAATTGCTGATATAGTAGATGAACTTGATTCCGATGATGCAGTTGATATCGTAAGTGATTTGCCTAAAGATGTAGCAGTTCACGTTCTCGATAATATTGATAAAGAATATTCTGAGGATGTAAAGGAATTATTAAAATACCGCGAGGATAGTGCCGGCGGTATTATGTCCACTGATTTTATTTCAGTTCCATCGGATGCCACAGTTAAAGATGCTATTGAACAGGTGCGACTTAATGCGGATGAGTTCGAGCATATTTATCATATATATGTACTTAACGAAGAAGAAAAGTTACTCGGTTTCGTCCTTTTAAAATCATTACTATTACATCCATTAGATGCTAAAGTAAAAAGCATAATGGAAGATGAGTTACTTACTGTAAATCCGGAATTGGATCAAGAGGAAGTAGCTAACCTAATGGAAAAATATGATCTTGTAACAATTCCGGTAATTAATTCTCAAGGTGTAATGCTAGGTAGAATTACAATCGATGACGTAGTGGATGTTATTCATGAAGAAGCTGCCGAAGATATTCAAAAATTTGCAGGTCTATCCGAAGAGGAGGAAATGAGCCATAGCTCATTTAAGATTTCTCGAAATAGACTCCCATGGCTTCTCGTTGCTTTGGTTGGTGAGCTAGTAAGTGCGTTAGTACTTTCTAATTTTCAAGCATCAATTGAGAAGATATTAATAGCAAGTTTTTTTATTCCAATTGTAATGGCAATGGGAGGAAGTTCCGGAACTCAAGCAGCGATCGTTATGGTGCGTCGTCTTGGTAATCAAGAAATATTTATTAAAGAAGCTTTCAAAAAAATCGGCAAAGAATTTGCTGTTGCCGTAATTAATGGATTAGTTTGCGGATTATTGCTCTTGGCAGCTACTCATTTTCTTTTCCGTGCAGAAGTATTATTTTCTGTTGTTCTATCTTCGACTTTACTAATAATAATGATATTCGCTACAATAGTAGGTGCAATGGTTCCGGTTGTACTTAAACGGTTCGGCGCCGATCCAGCTATTGCTACAGGTCCATTTGTAACAACAATGAATGATATATTTAGTTTAACTGTTTATCTATCAATAATTTCGCACTTTTTGATTGTTAGTTAAGCGAATTATCAACTCGTTTTATTACGTCAACAATAAGCATAAAGTAACGGTCTAATGAACAATTTGCATCTTCCCTTAAATAGCAATCGCCCTCCTGCCCGGATGTACGGCAGTGGCTGCAAATCTTATCCTGAAGGAGAATTTTTAATTCATCTAAATTCTTACCGTCATACTTATGAACTAAATCCACAATTTCTGGGAGGTATAATTGAACTGCACACGTTTCTTTATTTGTTAATGTGCATCCTCCACTATCGTTTGAATCAACGCAGATTGAACAAACATTTTCTCTTATTGCTTTTTGATATTTATCCATTAAAGTTATTTCCATTTTTTGGTATAAAAAAGTTAGTAATATGATAACCATTTCGCAAGCGGATTAATAATGACCATAAATAAAAAAAAACAAGTACAAAGAATATTCGATTCAATATCTACAAGGTATGACTTCTTAAATCATTTTTTAAGCGCAGGGATTGATATTTATTGGCGAAGAAAAGCACTTCGATTAACTCACATAGGCACCGGGAGTAAATTGTTAGATCTAGCATGCGGCACAGGGGATTTTGCTCTCGAAGCTAAAAAATTCGGAGTGAATGAAATAATCGGAGCAGATTTATCTTTTAATATGCTGAACGTATTTAATAAAAAATCTGAGTGGAGCAAAGGAAGAATAGTTCAAACAATAGCAGAACAGCTTCCATTTAAGAATAATTCATTTACAAATATAACAGTCGCTTTTGGTGTAAGAAATTTCTTTGATATTCAAGAAGCATTTATTGAGTTTAATAGAGTGTTATCAGATAAAGGAAAAGCAACGGTATTAGAATTTCGATTGCCCGAAAAAGGAATTATAAAAAGTCTTTATCTTTTTTATTTTAATAAAATCTTACCTGCAATTGGTCGATTAATATCTAAAGATAATGAAGCTTATAATTATTTGCCAGAGTCAGTAAATGATTTTGATAAGAATATAGATCTTGTTGATCTCTTTAAGAAAGCCGGCTTTCCAAAAGTAGAGAAGTATTCTCTAACATTTGGAATCTGCCAAGTTACAATAGCTAAAAAATAATTATTACCTATTGCTATATTTTAATATTTCTTCTTTGAGCTGAGAAAAAGAAATTTTTCTATGACTCATTTTATTCTTCTCCTCGAATGGGAGTTCAGCGATAGTTTTATCACAACCATCAGGAATAAATATAGGGTCATATCCGAAACCTTCGGTTCCTCGTGATTCCAAAATAATCCT
>CALDDL010000276.1 GCA_937936675.1 uncultured bacterium | reverse complement strand
ATCCCACAAATCCCTTTAAAATTTCTGAAGTTTCCCGAAGTTGTGATATTTGCAAAATAATGATTAGGAATAACGCCATTAAATATAATTAGATCATAATCATTTGGATAAAATTTTAATTCTTGCAGGGGAAAAATATGATAAGCACTTCTATCGCTAGAATCATCACATCCAAAATCGAATCTTAAAATGTTTTTATTTATAGTTCTACTCTCAGTCTTACAATATATATTGTAAGACTCATCAGATGTAATAAACTCTTTTAGAAAAGTAAGACTTTTAGTTCCCACATAATTAGCAATAATTCTTGCATAACCAAGTGTTTTTTCTTCCTCACCAAGTTCTTCAACCAAATCTTTTATAGATTTTCCGAAAACTTTTTTAATCAAATCATCAATATTAGAAATGTGTTCAATAAAACCATTCTTTTTAATAATCGTTTTTTCAGAATCCGTAAAACAATCTAAAACCGGAATAAAGAATTTTTTCGTATTTGGTCTTTCACGATTAATCAAATCTATCTTATCTGTAATATCACCAATTCTTATTGAGTTACCTGTTTTAATATCAAAAGCACCCGTAAAAATAAAATCGGGATCAATCGGTTTATTAAAAATATAAGCAATAAGACTAACCACAGCCGCAAAGTGGTAGGAATTGCCAATAATTCTAATTGGTGATGTAGCTCCATTTACTAATTTCCCCGTATATACTCTATTGCGGAGATTGAGCTTCATACCCCAATTCAAAATAGTAACATTTTTTAATTCAGACTGGATTTTATTTTGAATTAGTTCGATTAATTTGAAGATTGTAATATCAGACGAATCTAATTTATCACTAATATCATTAGTATTTTTAGAAAAGGAAAAGTGTAACGCTTGAATAGAACTATTATTACCATCTACGGTTGGAAACTCAGCTTCCTTTTCAGAACCGCTTATGAGTGATAAAGGTTTCGAGTGTTTGGCAAATCTTACACATATCAAATTATTAAATCTATCAAATTGTTCAGCGCTTAATCGATAGGCAATAGTACCATTAGAAAGAAGTAAATCGATCTTTTCTAAGATTTCATTTTTCTCTAATTGAGTTGCCTTTGCAAGCTGTGAATTAAGGGAATCTAATGCTGCAATATAGTTTTCTAATTGTATTTCTTTTTGTAATTCTTTTTCTAATTCTAAATTATTCATTTTCTGATTTCCCTTTGAAATTAAACTTTAACGATTCAGTAAAAAGTAATTTATCGGCAATCTTAAATTCAATATTTATGTGTGAATGATTGAAAATAAATTCAAGGGGAAGATAATCGATTGCTTTAGTGAATGTATAATTTTCTTTTGACCATATTGGTTTATCAGAATTATAATCTTTGATAAAAATTGCAGCTTTATGTTTTTTATAATCTTCCAAGGCATTATTAATACGCAAATAAATTCTGTGCGAATTGAGAGCCACTAATCGAATATCAAAATTATCATCTTTGTATAAAGAAATTAAAGCCATTACACTCTGATCCAGTGGATCAGGAAAATTAATATCTTTTGCAGCTAATTGATATTCATACTCGCGAACGTTCTCAAACCAAGGTGTAACTACATCGCTAAATTTATCTGTTTCTTTTTGTTTAGTAAAGAAATCGTAAAGCATTTCTACCGGTTTAATAAGATAATTTAAGCTGTCCCGTTCAACAATTTTAAAATCGTATTTGTCGCCATATAGACCTGTAAATCTCGTTCCTTTACTTGCACGATTGAAAATATCTTTATCGTAAGGTAAATTGTTAGAATAAAGAAAAACATTTAGTATTTCTTCTTTTTGTTCGAAACTTGGCTCACCAATAAATCTCTCTAAATTTCTTACGAGCATATTACATTTAAGGTCGGTTTCTATGGAAAAGGGGATAGATAATAACTCATTGCCTTCATGAAAAATATAGTCGCTATCATAAGCAAAAAGAGTTTCTAAAGAAATGGGAATGACCTGAATTAAATAACAGTCGGGAAATTTATTAACGTAATCTTCATCATCAAAAAAAGCGAATGGTTCAGGATCGGAAATTATAAAAACATATCGTGGCATAGCGGCAAATGCAACTTCTTTATCAGGTAGTGTAGCAATATTTTTAGTGCTCCAGATTTGTCCTGCACTGGGCAATGGAGTGATTTTTTGGATATTCTTAGAAGAAGGAATAGGGATAGCTTTATAATTTTCTATGAATTTATTATAGTCATTTTCTGAGTTTGTATCGAAATCAAATTCACCTTCCTTAATTAATTTTTCCATTTCAATAAAATTATCCAAATTAATATCTAGGGAATAGAGATTTTCAACAATCTTTTTTTCTTGATCGGAACTCTCACCTTTGAAGTATCTAATTATTATATCTTCGGAAAGATATTGCGAGTGTAAATGTTCAATTGCCATCTTTGCTTTCCTTTAAAAATTCCTCGAATCGATTTAAATAATAATTACTTAATTCTCTGATTAAATATAATTTTTGGTTATCGTCTAAAGAATACTTATTTACTGATAATAATAATTTCTCGTTTGAGGAGTTTATCTCGGAATAATACACTGATTTTTTAATTCCATAATATTTTATTAGAAGTTCTTTTATTTCGTCTAAATCAATACTATCGGGAAGATTGTCAGTAGATTTAAACCGTTTAAGTAGATCGATCCCAAAAAAAACATTTTCTCTTTCAGAAAGTAATTTTATAAAATAGTTAAAAACGTTATGAATGCTTTCTTCAGATGTTATAATATTATTAGAGTCCGGAATTTTATAGGATTCCGATTTCTGCTTGTCAATATCTTTAGAATTATCATCATTATTATCATCATTATCGGTTAGTTCATATTCATATCTTACTTCACTAATTTCTGATATATTGAGATTTTTTTTAAGTATTTCTAAAAGTTCAGTATAAGAGATAGATTTTTGCATTTCAAGAATATCAATTGTTTGAAAGAATATCTCCGATAGGCGGGAATTTCGAGATTGGTATGGAGAGAATTTATAATCATTAAAATCATCTCTATTAAAATCCTTTGTTAGAGATATAGATTTTCTATTTAGTAACTTGCTTTTCCCGGTTAATAAAAAAACAAAATTAAGGCTTGTTAATAGGTCTTTTAAGTCATTATTCAGTCTATTGAGTTCCGGATTAGAATCTAGATTCTGCTTGTCGTAATACTGATTAATTAAAAAATATAATATACTGGATGCTTTTTCGTCATCCAAAGATTTTAGAAGAAATTTAATATTCTTCTTGATAAGTAGATTTTCGTATGCAATAGATTTCAAATCTTCAAAACGAATATCAAGATCCTTTCCGCTTTTGTAAATTTTTCTCTTTTTAAGGATTTCTATTTGAGTATTAATTTTATCAAAAATAATTTTATCGGGAGCAGCTCCTTCATTTATAAAACTATCTATAGCATTTAGAAGAGTCATATTAGTTCATTCTCCCTAAAATTTTATCTTTATAATAATTAGCTACCGCTTTTTTATAACGTTTCACAAAATCGGAATGTAAATATCCTTTTAGCTCGGAGTAGTGAGGATTAAAAATTTTTGAATGTTCGATAAAAACACTTTGCGAGAATATTGCATAGCTTTTTCTACTGTCAACTACCGGTACAGTAGAATCTTTTTGAAGAGAAAAAATAAAACATCCGGATGGGCTATGTTTCTCAGAAGTAACAGGAACAAAATAGCATCCGTAAGATGAAGAAGCAATGGATTCTGTTTGAATTGCATAATGTTTTGGTTTGTTCATATCGCCAAATTTTAATATTTCTTTTGACATAAAAAAAATATCGCCAAAATTACAAGATGGCTTGGGGGCTAGCTTTTTAATTAGTTTATCAACATTAAAATCCATGGGCAACACTTGATTTGTTAGTTCTAAATATATTAATAAGGGAGGGAAAAACAAATGAGAATTGTTATAGGGTGAAAAATTAATCCCACCAATCAAATAAACTACAAAAACCGTTCGCAATACCGCCACCACCGATACCGCCAATCAAACCACCTACTGCTGCACCAATAGCCGTGCCCACAATCGGAATTACTGAACCCAGAGCTGCTCCATACATAGCACCACCAATTGCACCACCGGTTGACCCAACGTTTTCAATAGTTTTCTTAGCGTAAGTACTACTATCAATCTCACCGGAAGCTAACTTTATTGTATCAAGCCCTTGTTCTACTAAGCCAAAAGCAACACCGGTGGCAGCATTAGAACCAGCAGCTTTTTTTAGACCTTCTTTCCCAATGCTTTTTGCTACCATTTTTCCACCTTCTTTTATAAGTAAAGCCGATGCAGTTTTGCCTCCTGCTTTCACAGAGGATTTTGCTGCAGTTTTTGCTACCTTAAGCGTGAATTCTTGTCCCGAAATATATCCCTCTTTCAGATCATTAAAGTTTTGAACTGCAGCTACCCCGGCTTCAATTGCAACAGAAACGGCTGCGGCATTTACTGCCTGATTAGAAATATCCTTGAGGTTATTATTAAGAACTGATTTATTAGGTAGTTTCACGCCTTGATTATCTGCTATTCGTGTAGTGGTTTTAGAGGAGATTCCGGATGACGAAATACTTTTGCCTGATTTAAATTTTGCTTTCTTAAGAAGTTCTTTTGTTTCTTCAGTAACCATAATTTTACTGTTTTTATATTGTTTTGATTCAATTTTTCTTTTAAAATCATTTATTGAAGATGAATTGGTTAAATCTTTTGCTTGAATTCTACTAGTAATTTTTTTCCCTTTCATGATCACCATATCAGAAGAGGTGGATCTAGTGGATTTAGTTAATCGGCAGGATTTGCCATTAAGCATATTTTTGGGAGTCAAATTAATTTTGTCACGAAGAATTATTTCATGAACAGCTCCTTTAATTTGAGGACACTTACCAACACGTTTAGTAGCTTCCTTACCCACGAAATCATAGTAAGTCTCTCGCGCTTTGCCGGCATAATTTGTTTTACGCGATTTATTTGATTTTTCCGATTTTTTATTTGAAGCCGGCATTTTTATTCTCCTATTAAATTATGGTTTTTCAATTCTTTAAATTGTTTAAAACTTCTTACGAGTGGTTATTTTTTTTATAATAAATTTGATTAACAGTTCAAGCATTTTTATAATTCAATAGAGTGGAGGAATTGAAATTTTTCCGAAAGCAAGAAAGAATAATTTGAAAATATTTTTCTGGAAATTAAAGCTTGGTAAAAGTAATGGGATGAATGGGATTTCTCCCTTGTTACATTTAGATGAATACGAAATAAATTATGAACGATATTAAGGGAAAAAATAGATCAACGAAAAATGCATCCTAAAATAATTTAATCGGGAAAATAGGTTTGACTCCAGCTTTTCCCACCTTATTAATATATTCTTTACCGGAAATAACTCCTGATTTTAGGTCATCATAATTTTGGACTGCAGATATTAATGCTCCGAATACATTAAAAGTGGGTACGGCAATCACTGCCTGATTAGCAACATCAACCATGTTATTTTTAAAGACGGATTTTTTAGGTAGTTTCACGCCTTGATTTTCTGCAATTCGAGTAGTAGTTTTAGACGAGACCCTAGACGATGAAATACTTTTGCTTGACTTTTTTGATTTTTCCGATTTTTTATTTGAAGCCGGCATTTTTATTCTCCTATTAAATTATGGTTTCCAAATTTTTAAAATTGTTTCAAATTTTAACAAGATGGTACATCTAAATTCTCAAATAAATATCCACATAAATCCTCCTTTATTGTTCTTAAAGTACTTGTCAAATTTTAGTCTTAAATGAAAATGTTGCATGTCCATCTTCAATCATTAACTTCTACTATTATAGAGAAGGGAAATGAGAATAATTCCGGAAAAATTTTGCTATAAGATAAAAGGAGGGATATTGATTGAAAGAAGTGAAAAGAAATTCATACAGGGTGGGTCAATTTTGCCGGGAAAAATTAGTTGCCATCCGAAGAATAAACGGATCAATTTACGGTAGGAAAATTGACCCATCAACAATAGGAA
>CALDDL010000275.1 GCA_937936675.1 uncultured bacterium | reverse complement strand
TTTGCACTACTTTTTATACCGATTAGTATTGATATAATAAAATTAAAGAGGTAAACTTTCGGTTAAGTATTTTTACAAATTGGATTCAATAATAATTCACACTTAATAAAAAGCTTCTTTTGGAAAAATGAATTTTTTTAATTTTTTATAGACTAAAAATTATTTCCTTTTGGTAATACAATTTATTTTACTTTAAATCGTTTAATATCACCTTAAGTTTTTCTAATGTCTTTTCCCAGTCTTCTTTCTTTGCTTTCTCTTTTTCTACTACATCGGCTGGTGCTCTGCCTACGAAACTTTCATTCGATAATTTTTTTGTAACACCTTGAAGCGATCCTTCAATACGTACAATCTCTTTTTCGATTCTACTACGCTCTACATCTAAATCAATTAATCCCTCTAATGGGACATAGATATCACAATCCTTAACAACTGCCGAAGCACTTGCTTTTGGTTTTTCAACATCGCTGCCTACAACCAAATTATCTACTTTAGCTAACGCCTTAATATATCCAAAAGTAACTTCTTTTAGTTTATCGGTTTTTAGAATTGCAGAAATGGTTTTTGAAGGAGGAAGATTCATCTCTCCTCTGATATTACGAAGTGCAGTAATTGCACTTTGCAGAAGTTCCGCCTGCTTCTCGGCATCTTCATCAATCAAGTCTAAATTATATTGAGGAAATTGCTGCATCGAAATACTTTCACCCTCTTTTCTCTCTTCCAATAAATGCCATATCTCTTCGGTAATATATGGCATAAAGGGATGAACAACTTTTAGCATCTCTTCAAAAAGTCCGAGTGCACGAGTTAGTACGGCAGATTTTTCTTCTTCTTCTCCTTTATAGAGACGAGTCTTAGAGAGTTCAATATACCAATCGCAGAAATCGTTCCACACAAATGAATAGATAATCTTTGTGGCATTATTAATTTCAAATTTATCAAGTGCGGCGCTGAATTCTTTTACTGTACTTTGGAAGCGTGATATAATCCATCTATCGGCAAAATCCAAATGCTTATCAGCAAGTGATTTATCTAATTTTATATTTTGAGCGTTCATTAAAAGAAATCGTGCGGCGTTCCAAATCTTATTAGAAAAATTTCTTCCTATTTCGCACATCGAATCTTGGAACATCACATCCTGCCCGAGAGGAGCAATATAATTCATCGTAAAGCGGAGCGAATCGGCACCATATTGAACAATTAAATCAAGCGGATCAGGTGAATTACCGAGAGACTTACTCATCTTCCTTCCCTGCATATCGCGCACGGTGGAAGTGAAATAAACATCCTTAAACGGAATTTCCTTTTTAAAGTGCATTCCGGCTATAATCATTCTTGCTACCCAAAAGAAGATAATATCGGGTGCAGTTACGAGCAGATCGGTCGGATAGTAATAATTTATCTCGTCATCATTTTCAAAGACGTCATAAGCCCAAAGCCAACTCGAAGCCCATGTATCGAGAACATCATTATCTTGGACCCAATTTTCGATATCCTTAGGCTCTTCAGTGCCGCAATAAATTTCTTTAGTGTCTTTATGATACCAAACAGGTATGCGATGGCCCCACCAGAGCTGCCGCGAAATACACCAGTCCCGAATGCCGCTCATCCAATGTTCATAAGTCTTTACCCAATGCTCGGGATGGAATTTTATTTTACCTTCGAGGACAACATCGAGAGCGGGCTTAACAAGCTCATCCATCTTCATAAACCATTGCTCGGAAAGATAAGGCTCTATTGGAACATTTCCGCGCTGCGAATAACCAACTTTATTTGTATAGTCTTCAGTCTTTAATAAAAGTCCTGCTTTTTCAAGCTCTTCTACTACTTTCTTGCGGGCATCATAGCGGTCTAAATTTCTAAATTCCTCGGGTACATTATCATTAGTAGAAGCATCCGTCTTGAAAATATTAATAAATTCAAGATTATGTCTTACGCCCATTTCGTAATCATTAACATCATGTGCAGGAGTTATCTTTACTGCACCTGTTCCAAATTCTTTATCCACATATTCATCGGCAAAAAGAGGAATCTCTCTTCCCACTAATGGTAGTATTATCTTTTTACCTAATAAATCTTTATATCGTTCATCCTCGGGATTAACTGCCACACCCGTATCGCCGAGCATAGTCTCGGGACGTGTAGTAGCTACAATAACAAACTTATCGCTATCCTTAATAGGATATTTTAAGTACCATAATTTTCCATTTACCTCTTTGAACAATACTTCTTCATCGGAGATGGCAGATTTAGATGCAGGGCACCAGTTTACCATCCTATAACCGCGATAGATAAATCCCTGTTTATACAGCTCGACGAAAGCTTCAATAACCTTTTTATGATAATGCTCATCCATCGTAAAACGTTCTCTATCCCAATCGCAGCTTACGCCGAGTTTTTTTAATTGGCTTACAATTATTCCGCCATACTTATCTTTCCATTCATAACAATACTTTAAAAATTCTTCTCTTGAGAGATCGGCTTTATCGATCCCTTTTTCTTTCAAGAAAGCAATCACTTTAGATTCGGTGGCAATGGAGGCGTGATCTGTCCCCGGCACCCAGCATGAATTATATCCATTCATTCTTTTGTAACGAATATAAATATCCTGAATAGTATTATTAAGCACGTGCCCCATGTGAAGAATACCGGTTATATTCGGAGGCGGAATTACGATTGTATATGGTTCTTTCGTATTATCGATCTGTGAATGATATAGTTTCTCGTCTTCCCAGTATGAATGCCATTTATCTTCTACATCTGCCGGATTATACGCTTTAGGAATATTATTGAAATCAAAAGCCATTTCTGCTCGCTTAAATTTTTGTTTTATAATAGTGTTTTAAAGAATTTGCAAATATATGATTTTCTTATCTTTTATAATATATACTTGCTTAGGTCTCTATTCTTAATAATCTTATCTAACTTATCATTTACCATCTTGCCTGTAATATCTATTGCCGATTCGGGCATCTTATCGGGCACTTCAAAAAGTATATCTTCCAATAAAGTAGTAAGAATAGTATGAAGTCTTCTTGCACCTATATTTTCCACCTGCTCATTTACGGCTGCGGCGGTCTTTGCAATCTCTAAAATCGCATCGTTCTTAAATCTAATAGTTACACCCTCGGTTTCTAATAGTGCACTATATTGCTTTAAAAGTGCATTCTGAGGAATCGTAAGAATTTTTACGAAATCTTCTTCGGTTAGACTCTTTAATTCAACTCTAATCGGGAATCTTCCTTGAAGTTCAGGAATTAAATCCGATGGTTTTGATACATGAAAAGCACCGGAGGCAATAAAAAGAACGTGATCGGTTTTTACAGGTCCATATTTTGTATTAATAGCAGAACCTTCAACAATCGGGAGAAGGTCTCTTTGCACTCCTTCGCGTGATACATCCGGTCCGCCTTGAGCACTTTTTGCTCCCGCTATCTTATCTATCTCATCTATAAAAACAATTCCTGCTTCTTGCACTCTATCAATTGCTTCTTTCTGAACCGCTTCCATATCAATCAATTTTTGTGCTTCTTCTTGTTCGATCAGATTCTTAGCTTCTCTAATAGAAGTTTTTCTTTTCTTCTTTTTCTTTGGAATCATGGATGACATCATATCTTGAAGGTTCATCGAAAGATCGTCCATTCCCTGCGGACCTAAAACCTGCATTCCGAATGCAGGAAGATTTACATCAAACTCGATAAGCTTATCATCCATATCGCCCTTTCTTAATTTCTCTCTCATCCATTCGCGGGTTTTTTCATTCTGGAGTGCTTCTGTTTCCGCCGTATCCTCGGTCTCACTGGCAGCGGTTGGCTTTTTAATCGGTGGAATTAATTGATCCAATATTCGGTCTTCTGCCATTAATGCCGCTTTTTCTTTTACCGCTTCGGTTTTCTCGGAACGAACCATATTAACCGAAATCTCTGCTAAGTCTCTTATCATTGATTCCACATCTCTTCCGACATAGCCGACTTCTGTATATTTCGATGCTTCCACTTTAATAAATGGAGCACCGGAGAGTTTTGCTAATCGGCGGGCTATCTCTGTTTTTCCTACTCCGGTCGGACCGATTAAGATAATGTTATTAGGCATTATCTCTTCTTTAATATCGATACTTACTTTTTGTCTTCTCCATCTATTTCTAAGTGCTATTGCCACTGCTCTCTTTGCGTCATCCTGTCCAATAATATATCTATCTAATTCAATTACAATCTGGGATGGTGTCAACGACTTCATAAGGTCCATTTTCATCTCTATTTTCCTATAACTTCAACATTAATTTTATCGTTTGTATAAATGCATATTTCTGATGCTGTTTTTAATGATTCTTTTACTATTTCTTCTGAGGAAAGATTAGAATATTTTTTGAGCATACGAGCTGCTGCGAGCGCATACATTCCCCCCGATCCGATTGCTACTATTCCATCATCGGGCTCAATTACATCCCCGGTTCCCGATACAATAAATAATTTTTCGGCTGATGCGATTGCAAGCATTGCCTCTAATTTTCTTAAATATTTATCCGTTCTCCAATCCTTCGCAAGTTCCACTACCGCACGGCTTACGTTACCCGAGAATTGCTCTAACTTCTCCTCAAAACGATTTAAAAGTGTAAACGCATCGGCAGTGGAACCTGCAAATCCGCATACTACTTTACCATTAAGAAGAACTCTTATTTTTTTTGAATTATGTTTCATCACCGTATTACCGAGAGATACTTGACCGTCTCCACCAAGTGCTGCCACTCCATTATGTAACACGCCTACTATTGTTGTTGATCTGATTTTCAATTTCTTAACCTCTATTCTAAAATTTAATTGGAAAAATTCTTGGCACCTTATTTTGATATTCTATATAATCATCTCCAAAGCGTTCTATCAATTTCTTTTCTTCGTAATAGCTGCCAATTATGAAATAAGCCAGTATGCAAATTAAAGAGATTAAGTAGAATAAATCCATTGTCGGACGTACTAATAAAAACAGGAATGAGAATAGATAGATCGGATGCCTGACAAACTTAAAAGGTCCTTTTATTACTAATGATTGTTTCTCGTCTAATTCCTTTGTGTCATAAGTGCCCTTGTAATATCGAACAATCTGTGAAATACCAAGAAACTCTTTTCCATCAATGTATCGAATAGTCCAAATTAATAGACCAAGAAAAACTACCTGCAAGGCGACACTTAGTAAATCATACGGATAAGAGAGATCATAAATAATTAATCCGGGCTTGGGAGCAATCTCATATATCGCTAGGAAGATAATTACTGATATGATATTATAAAATAACCGATAGAATGCAATTTTATTTCCTGCATTTTCAATAATTCTTTTTTTTATGCTACTCGAAGCAAGTATCGTGTGAGATACTCCAAATAAGGCAAATAGAAAAATAATTATTACAATATCAATTATATAGGTCATAGCTCCTTTCTTAATCGAGCGACAGGGATTTTTAATTGTTCGCGGTATTTTGCTACCGTACGGCGTGCAATATGTATTCCTTTTCCTTTTAGCATCGATGCTATTTTATCATCACTATGCGGATTCTTTTTAGGTTCGCTCTCGCAAATCTCTTTAATTAATTCTTTTATATGTTTGTTCGATATATCTTCACCCGAATCTGTCGAAAGTCCTTCGCTGAAAAAATATTTCAATTCATGAATACCTTGCGGGCTTTGGACGTATTTGCCATTAACTACACGGCTAATTGTTGATATATCCATTCCTATTTCGTCTGCTATATCTTTATATATCATCGGATGAAGGAACTTAGGTCCATCTTCAAAGAATTCAAACTGACGCTCGAGTATCGATCTCATAATCTTCATAAGAGTTTGCCTTCTTTGATAAAGGGAGGCAATAAAACCTTTCGCCGATTCAAATTTTTCACGCAAAAATTTATGAGTCTCTCTTTCGCGTTCCGAAATTTTTCTCTTTCTCTTATTCGTATCTAGCATCTCAAGATATGCCTTGCTAATCGTAACCGAAGGAACGCTTCTATCATTCAGTGTAACGATAAAATTATCATCCTGCTTTTCTACAATAAAATCGGGCGAAATCTGATTCATCTCTTCCGAATCTATATTCCCTTCTCCCGGTTTCGGATTGAGCTTTAATATTAAGTCAATTGCACTCTTCAGAGTTTCTTTCGATAAATCGAGTGCCTTCTGAATATTATCATATCTCTTATTCTTGAAATCGCCAAAATGTTCCGATAAAATCTTATCTGCGATATATGAATAATAGGGGTCATAGGAGCCGTGGCGTATTTGAACCAATAAGCATTCACGCAAGTCCCTTGTACCGATACCCACAGGGTCTAATTTCTGAATCTCCTCTAAAACCTTTTCTGCTTTTTCTTTACTAATCTCTATATCTTCAAAAAGACGAAGGTCATTTACAATACGCTCTAAATCGTCTTTGAAATATCCATCCTTATTCAAGCTATTAATAATATTTTCGCCGAGGAATACTTCGTCTGCATCGAGTTCGAGCATGTGAAGCTGTTCAATTAAATTCTCCCTTAAACTTCTTTTTTGGGGAGCTACCGGAAATGTTTTTTCTTCATCATTGCTCTTATTTAGTTTTTCATAGCTTAATTCGGAATCAATATCAGAATCATTCATAAAATCTTCTACGTCAAATTCATCATCGCTATTTTTTAAGTCTTCTTCCACTACTGCTTCATCTCCCGTATCGGGATTATCTTCCATCTGTTCCTGTTCTAATTCATAATCGTCCATAAGAGTTTCTTCGAGAATAGGATTGAGTTCGAGCTCGGTCTTAATCCTCTGCTCGAGCGCAATAGTATTCAATTGCAGTAGCTTCTGATATTGAATCTGCTGCGGAGAAAGCTTCTGCTGTAATGAGAGACGTTGTTGTAATGATAGCATAATTGATTACCTGATTAAACTTTTAATTTTTTGAAACCATTTAGATCCGAATTGCCTTTCAAGCGATTCTTTGCAAAAATCGAGTACGGATATTTGAGTTTTTTGACCGTTTTCTAGTGCCGGCTCGCAATCGCGGTATTTCTCATATCTTAATACCGGTCCACCAAAATGACTAATTCTAATCGGGAATAGATGACATGAAATTGGTTTAAGAAAATCGGTCAATCCTGCTCGGTATGCTTTTTCGATGCCGCATTTAGCTATATCACCGTCATAATATACAAAAAGGCATTCCCTGTCATTTAGACTTCTTGTCATTAATTCACCATCGATTTCCATCCAAAAGCCGTGCTTCTCTATTTCGGATTGATGTATCTCGGGAATAAAATCCTTTATAATATGATAATTTTTAGCAATAGCTTCAACTTCTTCTTTTGTTAAAGGTGCACCATATTTGCTCTCCATGGTACAGCAAGCTCCTTTACATTTTGTCAAATCACACGTAAATTTGACACTTGCTATTTCGCTATTTAATATTACATTGTCTGCTTGGTAAAAGTCTGGTTGCATATTCTTGGAATAATTTTTGATAAAGATACGAATTTAGACTTTTTTAAGAAAGAATCAAATATTTTGAAGGGTGCTTTATGGAAAATAATTTTGACGTAATTATTATCGGTTCGGGTATTAGTTCCCTTACCGCGGGTACAATTCTCTCTAAGTTCGGCAAAAAAAGAGTCCTAATCCTCGAAAAACATTCCAAAATCGGCGGTTTTACGCATATTTTCAAAAGAAAAGGTAATTCTTCCAATTATCAATGGGATGTGGGTTTGCATTATGTCGGGGATATGATGCAAGGATCATTTTTAAGAAAAACATTTAATTATATTTCTGAAGATTCAATTCGTTGGCATGAAATGCCCGAAATTTATGATGTTTTCGTTTATCCCGGATTTATTTTTAAAGCTCGTAAAGGATTAGTCAATTTAAGAGAAGACCTAATTAATACTTTTCCCGAAGAGAAGAGTGCGATAATAAAATATTTTAATGATATTAAAAGAGCCGGCGGCTGGCTTACGAGATATGGATTTTTACAAACTTTGCCTCTATTTATCAGAAAACTCTTTTCATTTATTAAGTTACCCGGCAAAGGAAATGCCCTTTCAACTCTGGGAGAATATCTAAATAATAATATTAGAGATGAAAAACTCAGAGCAGTTCTCGCTTCTCAATGGGGTGATTATGGTCTTCCTCCATCTCGAGTTGCTTTCGTAACTCATGCTATGATCGTAAATCATTATATCAATGGAGGTTATTATCCTGCCGGCGGTTCAAAAGCTATTGCCGATTCTATCACGCCTATTATCAAAAACAGCGGAGGAGTACTAAAAACAAAAGCTGCCGTTCAAGAAATTATAATAAGAAATAAAAAAGCTATCGGAATTAGAGTAAACGAAAAAACAGAAACCGGAATAGAACAAAAAGAGTATTTCGCCGAAAAAATAATCTCTACCGCAGGAGCCGCCATAACTTATAATAAATTAATTCCAAACGGATATGCAGACAATTATAAAGATGAAATTAATAATTTCCCTAAAGGTTCCGGACATATTAATATATTTCTCGGTTTAAAAGAGAATCCTAAGACATTAGGTTTTGCAGGAGAAAATTATTGGCTTTTCAATTCTTTCGATCATGAAAAAATATGGAATGAAAAAAACGATGTAATTAATGGAAATATTTCGATGGTCTATTTATCTTTTCCTTCTATAAAAGATCCTAAAGCCGAAGGGCATACCGCCGAATTAATTTTATTTGCTGATTATAGTATATTCGCTAAATGGGCAGATCAAAAATGGAAAGAGAGAGACGAAGAATATCAAAAAATAAAAGAACTGATCTGTAATAATGCAATAGATTTTGTGGAAGGTCATTTCAAAGGATTTAAAAAAATTATAGATTATAAAGAGGCATCTACTCCATTAAGCACAGAACACTTTATGGGTAATCCGGGCGGAACAATTTACGGCATCCCTGCAATTCCAAAAAGATATAAAGTAAATTGGATTAGTCCAATTACTCCCGTAAAGAATTTGTATCTTTCGGGTGCGGATTCTATGAGTCTTGGTATTGCGGGCGCAATGATGAGCGGAGTAATTACTTCCGGATTAGTGCTCAATAATTTACGCGGTTTAATTAATATATTTAAAGAAATTTCCAAAACAAACTAAATGAAAACAAAACAACCTTATTTTATATTATTCGAGAATAGTGATTTTATAGTCGCAGAAAAAGATGCAGGAATATCTTCGATTCCCGAAAATGATTTATCACTTCCAAATCTTTATTCCTTATTATGCGATGAATATAATTCAAAATTATTTATAGTTCATAGACTTGATAAAGATGTAAGTGGTATAATCCTTTTTGCAAAAAATGAAAGAGCGCATAAAGATCTCTGTAAACTTTTTGAAACAAGAGAAATTAAAAAAAATTATTCTGCCATAGTAACAGGATTAGTAAAAAACAATACCGGAACAATAGCCAAAAGCATTAAAGAATTTGGATCGGGCAGAATGGGAGTAACAAATGGCAATAGCGGCAAAAGATCTATTACTAATTACGAAGTAAAAAAACGTTTCCATAATCACACTTTAGTTGAATTAACTCCTACAACAGGAAGGCGGCATCAGATACGTGTTCACCTTTATTCTATTGGTCATCCCGTGGCAGGCGATAGAATGTATGGAGATATTAATTTACAAAGTAAATACAAGCGGCTTTATCTTCATGCTTCGGAATTGGAATTTCATTTAGACCAAATCTATCATTTTAAGAGTGAAGTCCCATCAACATTTATCAATTTCCACGAAGATAAAGTATGATTGAACCAAAAATTTTTTATAGGAAGTTAGATTCGTTGCTTAGCAAAATAAGTCTGGAAAAATCTTCGCAAGATTATGTATTCAAAATTGTTCAGGAACTAGAGAATACTTTCGGATATGATTTAAGGATTGGCAATGGAAGAGTATATGAAGCATCCGAAGGTGAATATATACTAGTCTATCCTTCGACTAATGACGATGGAATGACAAAAACAATTAAAGCTGATTCGGAAGCAATCGCTGCTTTGCTCTCTTCAAAAACTTATATCTTCGATAATCCCGATTTTACAATTGATAACAAAATCTATTCGCAATCAGAATATAAAATTCCTGCTGCGATAACAGTGCGAAGTCCTGAATCAAGATGGCTCTGTGTGTTTGAATTAAAAAGCGGCTGGCTACGTGAAGAGGTGGAATTCTGCCTTAATGCTGTTAGAACCTATCTCAATTATCGTCTTTACTCGGAATCTGTAAAATCAGAAATGGAACAAGCTGCGCATATTCAACAAAGTTTATTGCCCGGTTCGGCTCCCGAAGTAACGGGATTTAAATTATGCGGTCGTTCTATACCGGCAGAAATTGTAGGAGGTGATCTCTATGATTATTTTGATTTCGATGATGAAATGCTAGGCGTGTGCATTGGTGATGCAAGCGGTCATGGTCTCCCCGCTGCTCTGCTCGTTCGCGATGTAGTTACTGGGCTTCGTATGGGACTAGAAAAGCACATGGAGATGGTTTATACCTTCGAGAAGCTAAATAAAGTAATTTATAGGAGTGTCTATTCTACTAGCTTCATCTCTCTATTCTATGCAGAGATCGAAAAAAACGGAAATATTTTTTATGTGAATGCGGGACATCCATCGCCCCTTTTATTTACAGCGCATGGAAAGGTATCCGAACTAGAATCAACAGGATTAATTTTCGGTGCACTCCCCGAAATTCAACTCTCAAGAAGTTTCGCTAATATGAAATCAGATGATATTCTTATTCTTTATACCGATGGAATTTTGGAAAGAAAAAATCCTTTTACAGGCGAAGACTTTGGAATTGAAGGTATTAAAAAAACTGTTATTGAAAACAAGGATCAAACACCTGAAGTAATTTTGGATAAATTATTTTTAAATGCATTCTCTTTCGGTCTCAAAAGAAAATGGGATGATGATGCTACAATTATGGTGATTAAAAAAGATTAATTATGCCAAGCTATTACAAAAAGACTAAACTGTTTATTCAAAGAACTATTTCAAAAATTCACCTTCCGGATTATTCGGTTTTTACAATCTATTCGATTTTAATCGGTGCAGCAGTTGGCTTTGCAGCTGTATTGTTTCATAATTCAATTGAATTTTTTAATGAGATATTTTTTGGACAAACAGCAAGCGGACTATATTTCCTCGGTGCATTTGCCGTCATAACTATTCCAGCAATAGGAATGTTTATTCAGAGTATGATGATTCGTTCGATGCCCCATATTGCATCTAAAAGAGGTGTTTCAGAGGTAATAAAATCAGTCGCCTCAAAGAAAGGCAATATCCCTTTTAGAAATACTATTTTCCATTTTATTGCTCCGGTAATTTGTATCGGGAGCGGCGGGACGGTAGGACCCGAGGGACCAGCAGCGCAGCTCGGAGGCGGTGTAGCAAGTAAATTATCTTCTTTACTAAATATTTCCGATCAAAGAAAAAGAATGTACACCGCAGCAGGCGCCGGAGCAGCGATTGCCGCAATATTCAATACACCATTAGGCGGAATCTTTTTCGCTTTAGAGATTGTTTTATTAAATGAATTCGAAACAGCTACATTCTCTGCCTTGATTCTTTCATCCGTTACCGCAAGTACTATTTCAAGAACTTTCCTTGGTAATGAATCGGTATTTATTTTCAATACTCCTTCGATAGGCAGTTTTGATACAATTTTTCATTATGCACTTCTCGGTATTTTCATTGGTGCAGTTTCTTTCTTGTTTGTAAAATATTCTAACCTGTCTGATGACTTTATTAAAAAACATCTGCTTACCCGATTACCTCAATGGAGTGTTATGGTTATGGCAGGCTTGCTCGTTGGAGCCGCAGGATATTTTTATTCCGATATCTTCGGTATCGGATATAAAGCAATCAATCACATGCTGCAAAATAAATATCTATGGAGCGGAGTATTAATTTTATTCGCTATGAAATTTCTGCTTGTTCCATTAGTACTTAATAGTGGCGGATATGGAGGAATATTTGCTCCTGCACTATTTATGGGTGCATGCCTCGGTTATTTATACGCATTCGTAATGAATTACTTTTTCGGATTGAATCTTGATCCTACTGCTTTCCTGCTTGTTGGAATGGGGGCAATGCTTGGCGGTATTAATTCTATACCTATTTCGGCTATCTTAATAATCTTTGAAATGACTAAAGATTATTCTTATATATTACCATTAATGCTTGCAGTGGTTTCAAGTACTATGTTCGTTCAAATCACTCTAAAAAATTCTATTCACCTTCTTTCTCTTACTCGGCAAGGATATCGTTTATCCGAGAAAAGATCGGTCAACGTCCTGAAATCTATTTTTACTGAGGAGATATTAAGGAAGGAGATTAATTTAATTCCCGAAGAAACAAAAATTGCAGCTTTGGTAAATAAACTCTCTGAAGTACCTCATAGCATATTTTATCTTTATGATAAAGACAATAAAATTACGGGATATATAACCGAAACGGAGTTGCGCCCAATTATTTCCGAATATGAGCATATTCAAAGTGTGCTTGTAGTAAGGGACATCGCTCAAACGAATATCGTAAAAATATTTGATTCAGATGATTTAGATCATGTAATGAAAGTTTTTGAGAATCGCGATGTTGATGAATTGCCCGTATTTTCTTTGAATAATCCCGATGTAGTAATCGGTTCGGTTTGGCGTAAAGATGTAATTAGTATGTTGAATAAAGAGAATCTTAAACATAATCTTGCAGAGGGCTTCGCAAAGGAATTAAAAACAATCGGTGCCGGAATTCAATCTAAAGTTGCTGATGGATATTCAATTATAGAAATTGTTCCCAGACGCGATTTCATTGGAAAATCTTTGTCCCTATTGCGCCTTCGCAATCGATATGGGCTCGAAGTTTTACTTATCAAAAAACCTCGTCACGGATATATGAGTGAATCGGGCGATAAATTAATTATAGCCGATCCAAATTATAAAATTGAGAGTGATGATATATTAGTTTTATTCGGACCCGATGACAAAATAGCCGAAACAAAACAATGGGAAAATCTATAATCTAGTCCTTCTCGTTTTTGCAAGATAGATATTTATTATTTATAGTAGTATGAGATTTTAATTTTTATGAAAGCATCTGTATGAAAAAATATAAATTGAAGAATATGGACTGTGCTTCTTGCGCTGCAAAAATAGAAGACGGTCTTTCTAAAATGGATGATGTAAAGTTTGTTACTGTAAATTTTGTAAATTCTTCTTTAGAAATAGAAGCGAATGATCTTGATTCAGTCAAACGAAAAATAAAAGATATCGAGCCGGATGTTGAGCTGGAAGACTATGATACTAATTATGCCCCTCCCCAAAAACATAATATTGTATCACTTTGGAATGAGAACCGAACTGCATTAATAAAAATATTTTTAACTCTACTCTTTTTAGCGTTCGGATTATTTTTTGAAGAAGAACTCCATAACACTAAATATCATATCGCAGAATATTTCGTTTTCTTTATCGCTTATCTATTAAGCGGTTGGGATGTTATAAAAAGTGCGGTTAAAAATATAATTAGGGGACAGGTCTTTAACGAAAACTTTTTAATGACGATTGCTACCATCGGTGCATTCGCTATTCATGAAATTCCCGAAGCGGTTGCTGTTATGCTTTTTTATGTAGTCGGTGAATTATTTCAGGATATCTCGCTCAACCGCTCGCGCCGATCGATTAAATCCCTTTTAGAAATTCGTCCCGACTACGCAAATCTTAAAATCAATGGAGAAATAAAAACCGTATCTCCCGAAGAAGTAAATATCGGAGATTTCATTTTAGTAAAAGCCGGTGAAAAAATTCCTCTAGATGGAATCGTAATCTCCGGTGAATCGTTCGT
>CALDDL010000274.1 GCA_937936675.1 uncultured bacterium | reverse complement strand
AAAAATATTTAGTAGAGATAATACAATAAAATTAAATGATGGCAGAATACTTATTACAGGTGGAATGGAGTATGAATCGGATGGAATGCCATACTTATGGATTTCAAAATCTTGCCAAATACTTGATTATCTAACAACGGTCAAAACAACAACAATTCCCAATAGTTTTACGTTACTACAAAACTATCCAAATCCATTCAATCCAACAACTAAAATCAAATATTTTTTAGTAAAAAGTGGTCATATCAAAATTATTGTTTATGACGCATTAGGAAGAGTTGTGCAGTCTTTAATTAATAATTATCAAAACACCGGTGGTTATGAGCTTCAATTTAATGCAAAAGAATTACCAAGTGGCATATATTTTTATAGATTGATATTTGATGGGCATTCAGATACAAAAAAAATGTTATTAATTAAATAATATAGGTGAAAAATGAAAACGAATATTAAATCAATTATTATTCTAATTATTCTTTCTGGAAATTTATGTTTTGCTCAATTAACTCAGATAAAAGCCCCTAATATGTATTCAGAAGTTCCAGTTTATAAAAATCAAAATGATGAACTATATACCACACTAATTAGATTTAAGTATAGTAAATTGCTAGTAGATATTCCAAAGGGACAGACTTCCTTTCGTGATGATAATATACTTTATCCAACATTTAAAAACATATTAAATAAAATTCGAACCCAGTACGGCCCATGTACAATAACAAAATCAATACCGGAGTCCTTGTGGGGTGATACATTGAGAATGAATAAAAGGACAAAAAAACAAGTTGTTATTCCTGATTTTTCTCAAATATACAATATGATTTTTGAAAAACTTGTCCCTATAGATTCAGTGAAAAATATCCTTTTAAAAGAAGAGAATGTACAATATGCAGAAGGACCCTTTATAGCCTATACCACACTATCGCCCAATGACACTTATTATTTAGATAATAATTATCGCTGGTCTTTTGATGTAATTAATGCAGAAAAGGCATGGGATATAACTAAAGGTTCTTCTGATATAAAAGTGGGAATAAACGATCGATTTGATGTGGATAATGTACCTCTACATCAAGAATTAACTGGGAAAGTTGTCTGGGATGATTTGAATGGAAAATATGGTGATCATGGTACTCAAGTAGCAGGTGTGGTAGGGGCGATAACAAATAATGGAGAAGGAATTGCAAGTTTAGGTTGGAATACTTCGGTTATGTTGGCTTCTTGGACTGTAGCAGGTATTAATTCGTTAATAAGCCATGGTGCCGATGTTATTAATTTCAGTTGGATTACAAATGATTCTCACACATATTCATCTGCAATTTTATCAGCACTTCAACAAGGCATCGTATGCGTGGCTTCTGCGGGAAACTCTGAATCCCAGGTTCCTGTAGTTCGTTATCCCGCCAGTCATAATTTTGGGACTGATGGACAAGTAATCGCGGTAAGTGCAAGTCAATTGGTTTCAGGAACTGAACGATTTTTAGATAATTTTAATTATAGTCCGGGAACAGATCCGATTAATGATCCAACAAATGCCTTTATTGATTTTTCAGCTCCTGGTGCGAATGTTAGAGGACTTAGTCGTTTTGATAATATTAACACAGAACATATATGGGTTGGAACTTCGGTTTCATCACCCTTTGTAAGTGCCTTGGTAGCATTGATCTATTCTATAAATTATTTTCTAACTCCTAACCAAATTTATAACATATTAAAAGAGAGTACGGATAAAATAGATCAATCTCGGCATCCGGATAATTCAAATGGATGGAATCAATGGACGGGTTATGGGAGAATAAATGCTTACAAAGCCCTTAAATATACTCTTGAAAATTATGGGGGTGCATTGACTCAAGACCTTACAATACATACTGGTGAAGTATGGAATTTTCAACCTGGAATAACAATAACATTTGCTAATGGTAAATCCTTAATAGTTAATGGCACACTAAATGCGGTTGGTAATTCCACAAATGGAATAACATTTAACCGAAGCGGCAGTTCAGGAACATGGGGAGGGATTCAGTTTAATAGCGGAAGTACAGGAAGTTTAGATTACTGAACGATAACAAATGCAAGTACAGGAATTTATTGCTACAATTCTTCACCTTCAATTAGACATTCCACTCTCGATTATAATGGCACAGGACTTGGTTGTAATCAATACTCAAGTCCCATTCTTGTAGGAAATAATTTTAGATTTAATTCATCACATGGAATTAGTTGTAATACCTATAGCTCACCAAATCTTACTGATAATGGTTATCCGGGTTCAAATGTTATTAGGAATAATTTGACCGGTATTTATGCGGTTTATAGTTCTAATCCTACACTAACAGGTTATATGACGTATGGAAATAGTATCTTTGATAATACTTATCATAATATACAGGCAAATTATAATTGTAATATAAATGCGCAAAGAGTATTTTGGAACGGTAATACAAAAATATCAACATATCAATCTACTGTTGATGCCTCAAATCCACTTACTACCAATCCTAATCCCAACCGTTCGATAATAGAAAAAGGCGAACGAGGAAATATCATTGCTTCTTACGAAACAAACCCATCCGATATTCCAACAGATGACTTATCACAAGCATTAGAAATGGAGAGGCAAAAAAGATATGATGAAGCAATAGTTCTTTTTCTTGAGGTATTTAAGAAAAACAAAGAAGAACTTGTAGGTAAATATGCTCTAACAAAGATAGAGGAATGTTTTACTCAATCGGGAAGGAAAGATTATTTATCGTTCTCAGATAAAGAGATAAAACCTAATATTACAGTAGGAAACGAGACTTATGTAATAGCCCTTGAATTAGAAGCACATCAAATGATAAATGCCGAAGAATATTCCGGAGCAATTAATAATCTTACCACTATCTTGACTAAATACAACCTAAATAAAAATATAGAAAAGAATACTTTATTTACTCTCGGCAGTTATTATACACTTTTCTCAAATAATAAAACAGATGCAGATAATTATTACAATACCTTAAAAACAAAATATCCTGAAGATGATTTAACTGCACAGATAGAAATAATAAAGAGAATGGGAGAAAGTAATTCAGAAAACAGAAAGATAGTATTGCCAAATCCTGAAATAAAATCAGAACCAAAAACTAATAACGAAGAAATAAGCATATCAAACTATCCAAACCCATTTAATCCTACAACAACCATAGAATACAACCTCCCAACAGAGGGGAATGTAAAACTTGAGGTATATAATTCACTTGGTCAGTTAGTGAATGTTTTGATAGAAGGTAATCAAAGAGCCGGAAGACAAAGAGTAACATGGAGTGGAAAAGATTCGTTTGGCAGTTCAGTATCAAGCGGAATATATTTCTACCGAATTAAAACAAACAGCTTCACTCAAGTAAAGAAAATGATTCTCATGAAGTAAAAAAAATAATTATATATAAACCTAAAAGTAAATTTTTATTTAAGTGCCGGCTTAATTTAGTCGGCATTTTTTATTTATAAGATTCAATCCGAAAAATTTGTTAATTTTCGCTTAATGGAGCGGGATTGTGGTTGGGTTTAAGAAGAGTGCTGCCCGTTACACAAATTTATCTATTCAAGATGTAAAAAAAGGGGGAAGTAATGAAGAAGCTAATCGTTGTTAGTCTATCTATTGCTATGCTATTAATACCTGTTATCAGCATAGCTCAGAGCACGCCGGATCCAAAACCGGCTACAAATATTTTGGATGCAATTAAGATTCCACGCAATGAAAATTCAATGCCCGGAAAATATCCTGCAAAAGTTGTTCAGGTTGATAATGAGAAATCGGTTGTTGATAAGAAAATTGTTTATAACGAAGCTTATGAAATGATTTCTAAAGGAATGCTTGAACTGACCGGGAAATCGAATTTGAAAGATGCGTGGCTTGAGTTCGTTTCACCAAAGGATAAAATCGGATTGAAAGTTAATCCTGTAGCCGGACCTACACTCACTACAAGTCCCGAAGTAACGCTGGCAATTGTAAAGCAGCTTGAAGAAGCGGGCGTCCCGCGTTCAAATATTATTATTTGGGATAGAAGAGAAGAGCAGTTATTTGAAGCGGGATTTACAAATGAAGCATTTCCGGGTATTAAAATAATCGGGACTGAAAGACCCGAAAACGGTTCTATGTATGATGAAAATGGAAAACTCTACGGTCTGCGGATGATTGATACAACGCAATATTATTGGGCTGACTGTGAGGAAGAATATGATTCAGCAACGATTCCTTATATGATTAACGAGGGGAAATATTCCTACTTCAGTAAAATTGTAACGGAAATGGTGGACAAGATTATAAATGTGCCGATACTGAAAAATGCCGGTTCTTCTGTAACGCTTTGCCTAAAAAATTTGGCTTATGGAAGTATAACAAATACAGGAAGACTTCATAAACAGCTTTGGGCAGAGACTGTGGCCGAAGTAAATGCTTTTCCGCCATTGCGTGATAAAGTAGTGCTCAATATTGTTGATGGTCTTAAAGGATGTTTCCAGGGAGGACCGGGAGCTAATCCGCAATTCTTTGTTGATTGGAAAACAATTTTAATCGGTACTGATCCTGTTGCGGTTGATCGAGTGGGATATGATATTGTAATAAAGAAAAGAATAGCCGAAGGAATTCAGAAAGAAGATTCACCTCGCGGAAGAACTTTCTTAAATCTTGCTCAAGACCTAAAGCTCGGCGAAGCTGATCTAGAAAAAATTGAATTGAAAAAAATAGAGATAAAATAAATATGACTAAATATATGTCCAAATTACGCCTGCCGGTATTTGCATTAATGATATTGCTATTCGGGAATTTATATTCACAGGTGGATACCGATTTCCCAAAGTTATATGAGATCGATCTTCCGGGTGCAAAATTTATTCAAGAAAAATATTATGATGGAGGCGGGCTTTGGGGACATATAAATGGTGGAGCAGATCTTTATTTGGAATATGGTTTTGATAAACTACTGTTTCAGGAAATTGAATGGCAGGGGAATAGTTTTAGAGTTGAGTTTTATAGAATGAATGATGCCGAAGCTGCTTTCGGCATCTATTCTATTAATCATTATAAATGCACTTATGAAGATACACTCACTAAATTTATCTGTATCGCACCCTATCAAGTGCAATCCGCTCTCGGCAGATTTTATGTTTCAATAGCTAATGCTAAGGGGGGTAAAACAGCAGATAGTCTTAATGTAGAAATTTTTGCCAAAATTTTATCAAAGACAAATGAGAGATTATTCGAGCTTCCATTAGAAATAGTAAAGCAAAATTATTCACCCTCTGAACTTTCCAAATTAAAATTCGTAAAGGGCGTACTCGGTCTTCAGAATATTTTTCCTGAATGGATAGGAGCATTGGGAGATTATGATCATTATAAGCTATTTGCATTATCGATTGATGTCGAAGGCAAAAAAAGTGGCGTGATAATTTTTGATAAAAAATCAGATTACGACAATTTTATCAAGAAGAATACCGGTGATATACTCGATAAACTTTACCCTTTAGTAACAAAATCTAAGTAATTCTGGTTATTAATTATTTTGAAGGAAGAGTTTTGATAATTCGCTAAAAATTCTTCCGGCTTTTTTGTTGCTGTCTTCGGGGAGTACTTAAATTCTATTGC
>CALDDL010000273.1 GCA_937936675.1 uncultured bacterium | reverse complement strand
TCCTCTTGGAATAAAATTATTGAATCAACACCTGCTACGGGAGAATATACTTGGACTACTGCTGCATTTAAAGGGAATCAATATTTAATTAGAATAAAAAACGTTGACGATACAACACTATCTGATAAGAGTGATTATGCATTTAGTTTGGTTTCTCCTAAAACATCAAGTTTGGCTGATTTTATTTTCTTTAGCGATAGCCCTACTAAAGTATTTTACGATCCAAGCTTCGGATTTGCAAATGCCCCAAGTACCTTAGCTTTAGAAAATAGTGTTAAAGCTCCAGTCTCTTCTGAATATTCATTAGCCGGTAACTACTCAATTAAAATGAATTGGGAATCGAAAACCGGTGGGGATTGGGGATTGGCAATTGCAGGTATTGACTGGCCCGGACGTGATCTAAATTTCAAAGACACACTTTCAATAAGAGTATTCACTGAAACAGATACACCTTCTAACGATCTTCCTTTGGTTTATTTAGAGGATCTTAGCAATCAAAAAACAGAAAAATTATCGCTTTCAAATTATGTTTTAGATGTTCCTGCAAATAAGTGGGTACAGATTATTGTGCCTTTGGCAGATTTTATAGCTAAGCCGGGTAAAGCAGATGTAACAAGAATAAAAACAATTTTCTTCGGACAAGATAAAGTAAGCACTTCTCCTCGAACTTGGTTTATAGATGAATTAAGGATGAAGGGTAATAAAGTTGTCAATGGCGATAATTCTAATATGATTGTTGTTATTGGATCGTCCACTGCTGCCGGAGCCGGAGCATCCACTTATGATAGTTCTTGGGTAGCAAGATTTAAAACTTATGTTAAATCGAAAGATATTAATGCTCAAGTGGTTAATCTCGCTATCGGCGGATATACTACTTATGACTTAATGCCCACTGCATTTGTTCCACCAACAGGAAGACCGACTCCAAAGAAGAATAATAATATCACTTTCGGATTAACCTATAAACCGGATGCTATTATAGTTAATCTTCCAAGCAATGACGTTACAAATGGCTATACGATAACAGAACAAATGAGTAATTTTAGAATTATTGAAGCCACTGCTACTTCACAAAAAGTACCGATGTGGGTTACTACTACCCAACCTCGTAATCTCTCAGCAGCACAGATGCAACTTCAAAAAGATGTTAGAGATTCTGTCTTAGCTTATTTCAAAGGCAAGGCAATTAATGTATTTGATGAATTGGCTAATGCTGATGGGAGTGTTAAATCTAAATATAATTCAGGCGATGGTGTTCATATAAATAATGCGGGACATAAATTCATTTTTGATCAAATGGTAAAAGCAAAAATATGGGATTATGTACTTTCAGATGTAGAAGAATCAGAACAAGAAATTATTCCGACAGATTTCGCTTTGATGCAGAATTATCCTAATCCATTTAATCCT
>CALDDL010000272.1 GCA_937936675.1 uncultured bacterium | reverse complement strand
GGATGGAAACTAAGTCCATCTACTATCCTTAAAATCTGTGCTTGAGTATCAAGAGGCAATGAATCAACATCATCAATTAAAAGTGTACCGCCATTACAAAGCTCAATTATTCCAAGTTGACCTGATTTATCAATACCCTGAATACCATGTCCCTCGCCATATCCGAAAATTTTACCCATAACGATCAATGGATCTGAAGCTGAAAATTCGGCTGCTTCAAATATCATAAATGGTTTTTCGCTTCGAGGACTTAACCTATGGATTTGAAATGCCAATGCACTTTTTCCCGTCCCCGTTTCTCCATAAATACAAGTTGGCAAGTTCATTTGACTTTGCGGGACGATCTGACGGAGAACTCTTAGAAACTGTGGACTATTTCCAATGATCTTTTCTTTCCTTATTTCCTTTAGGAGTGGATATTCATTTTCATAGGTCTTAATCTTCTCCTCAAGTATAAAATCAGTTTCGATTTCATATTCATGATGTAGATAGGCAGAGAGTTCTTTCTTTGTAGCAGCTAGATTTATATTAACTGAACCAAGTTCTTTTACTGTTTGATTAATTTTATTGTCTTTTTCTTCCAATTCAGAAGCTAATTTTTTTACTCCACGCGAGAGAATATTAATCTCTTTTATAGGACTATTTATATTATTGATAATATATTCTGCCCTTCCAATTTTAGAAAGAGAAAGACTAAGCTCCATTAATGGTTTTGCAATCCATTTGGCAATTAAGAAAGAGAAAAAGATTACTCCAAGTGAAATCAGAAGTGCAACAAAGATCATTTCTTGCTTAGCTTTTTCATTAATTTCTTCGAGATGCTCTACTAGAGATCTTGATTTATCCATAAATTTCTTTAATGAAGTACCTACCGAAACAGCTCCGAAAATACCGTATTTATTATAATCCCCTGTAGAATAAAAAATCGGGGCATAAGTACGCGTTCTTATAATACCTTCTACTTCAGAATAGATCCCCATCGATTTTACAGTAGTAATACAAGTTTCACCCCTTCTAACTCGCTCTATAATTGAACTCATTGGTTCATTACTATAAATATCGATAAGTTTCCAATCCATTTTCGTCAAATTAATAGGCATTATTCCTGTGTCGTATTTCCATTTGGGTGTATTGGGAGAAAGTTCTTTTACCTGATTACCATCCTTATCAAACCCTTTAATATCCCATAATTTTTGATGAGCAATTATCCAGCCTTGGTCGTCTATTATATAGTTGTAACTTCCTGCACGATACCTATTTGCGAGTGAATCTCTCGACATAATCTTGAAATCGACAAAATCCAGAAGATGTGCTGCATCTAAGGCGATCATTATAATCCCCTTAAAATTACCATTTCCATCTTTTATTTTTTTGCAAAAGCGTACAACTCCATCTAGCTGCTTATTTTTTTCAAGTTGTTCATATCGACTTATATACCAACTTGTTAAATGCGAAACATAAATATCTCCTGATTGCCATTTTGTATCTTCAAAATAGGTCTCAGATAAATATTTAGTATTTTTTTTATCATTTACATTTTTTAATAAATAATTTGGAATTATTTCTCCATTTATAATTTTTATTTTTTCATTTCCTGATTCATCTATCAAAGCTAATTCTTTATATAAAGGGATATTTTTCGAATAAAAATTCACCCAACGGAGATTATTTTTACCAAATTGCAGGTAACTCTCGGAGCTTGCCGGAATTGCAGATAGACTATGAAGATCAGATTCGCATGAATATAAAAAGTCAGAAATCCTTCGCGCCAAGTTCTGTGCATACGATTGATAGACTTGAGTTGTCTGTTCTTTAATTGTCGATTCGATTGTATTATTGGAAAGCTCTTTAGATGAATTTAGACTGGAAATAGACTGCGATATAAGAATAATAATTGGAATTACTGAAAGTGAAGAGAGAGCAATAAGTATCACCTTGAAAATCGTTGGACCTGATTTAAGGAAATTCCAAAAACTGCTTAAACCTGAATTAATTTTGCCAATTAATTGACGCTTAATATCCTTGCTCATATTAAATTCCATCGAAATAGTATTACCAAATGTAACATTACTTTTTGATAAATTAAAAATAGAGCAAAAAAATAAAATTTAATTGGGAATATTATTAATGGGTTATTCCGCTGAATGGAGCGGAGTTGAGTAATCTTCTCTAAGGAACATCTCGATGTTGATCTTTACTTCCCGAAAGTGAGGTGTAACATTGGGACAATAATCAAAGTTCTCTTTTATAAAATAAATTTTGATAAAATGAGATGAGGGCTAAAGAAGTTTAGCCCGCCATTTCTCTTCGAGTTCTTTGAGATCGTATTTATAATCGTACTTCGGATCATCTTTCGGTTTAAGGTATTCCAAAACTTCGAATACTAGATTATTCTCTCCATACTCTTTAGCATCATTTATGAGATCGTCGCTCCACTCAGTGCCATATTTAAGTTCGAATCGGAAGCGATTTAGACGAGCTGCCACATTGAGGCTGCTGCCGAGATATACTCTGCCGGTAACAATGTTTTTTATCTGATAAACGCCCATTGGAGTAAGAGTATTTTTATAGTCGCGCTTAATTTGCGTCTTACTTGTCTTGGGGTCGAAGCCGCTTGATTGATTAGATTGTAATTTATTATTGTATTCTAAGTTGTCCCCTTTTGGCACGGTTATATATTTTGCTTCAGTTGTATTTTTTGCTTCTATTGTTTTTTTTGGTTCAGTCATTTTTTTTATTTCCTTTCCGATAATGAGTTCGGGTAATATGTTTTTACATTTTTCGTAATTGATCCAATAAATTTGTTTTTCTCTGAATAGATATTTTTCATCGACCATAATTCTTCTTATCGTGCAATGATCTTCATAAGATTCATTTATTAATCCATCTATTTCCGATTCAAGATATCTTTTCGCAGGATCAAACTTTTTTATAAATTCTTCGATAATAATTAAACGCTTCTTATGTTGAACCGGAAATTTTGTAAGATTTCCATCTTTGAAAAAAGTATTTATCACTTTGCTTTTTGAATCTTTTGAAATTTTTTCAAAATGAGAAGTATCTGTTTTCCCAAGATTCAATAGTTCTTTTAGAGATCTATCAAAAATCGCTCTATTGAGAGAATAGTTTACATAATACTGCTCTTTTTCACTTTT
>CALDDL010000271.1 GCA_937936675.1 uncultured bacterium | reverse complement strand
TTCGATAGAACTCTCGCTTATGAAGATGCAGCCACCGGCGGCTCGATTATGATTTTTAATGAATCGAGAAATATGATTCACATTCTTAAAAATTTCATGGAGTTTTTTGTCGAAGAATCTTGCGGGCAATGTACTCCGTGCAGAATCGGAAACGTAAAATTACTTGAAGGTGTAAAAATGATTGAATCCGGTGAATATACTTTTGATTATATCGAAAAATTAATTGATCTGGGAAGAACTATGCAAGTATCATCTAAATGTGGTTTGGGTCAATCGTCTCCAAATCCATTCATATCAATTTTGGAAAACTTTAAAGATGAAATTTTCAATGGAAACGGAGGATATAATGGATAGCAGAAAAGATTATCGAGCACCATTAAGTCAACAGCCACTTACAATCGAAAAACCTACTGACCTTACTTCGATTGGCGGTACTATCACCATTGAAATAAATGAAAAGAAAATAGTCGTTCCATTAGGGACAACTATTCTTGAAGCTTGCAAAATGGCTGGAATAAGTATCCCTACATTATGCCATCACGAAGACCTATGTATTGCAGGTGTTTGCAGAATATGCGTTGTGGAAGTAGAAGGAATGAGAACTCTTCAAGCCTCATGTGCATTCCCAATTACCGCACCGATTAAAATTAAGACTTCTACTCCAATGGTTCGTAAAGCAAGAAGACATATAATCGACTTAATGATTAGTGAACATTATGGCGAATGTTATTCATGCTTCCGAAATGGCAATTGCGAATTACAAACATTGGCAAAAGAATATGGGGTCGATAACTATACATTCGGACATGTTGAAAAACCACGTTACGAAGTTGATCGCTCCTCTTATTCTGTAATTAGAGATATGAGTAAATGTATCTTATGTAAGAGATGCGTTAGAACTTGTATCGATCTTCAGGAAGTCGGTGTGCTTGAATCGATCGGAAGAGGGGACGCAACTCATATCTCTACTTTCTTAGAGAAACCACTTTCGGATGTAATTTGTATTAATTGTGGTCAGTGTATTAATAGATGTCCCACTGCTGCTCTTAGAGCAAATGATCCTTCAGATGAGATATGGCGGGCAATTGATGATCCTAAAAAACATGTAGTAATACAAACCGCACCTTCTCCTAGAGCTGCAATATGCGAAGAATTTGGTATGGAAGCAGGTACATCTTTAACTCAAGAACTAAATACCGCATTAAAGAGAATCGGTTTTGATAAAGTATTTGATACTAATTTTACTGCTGATTTAACCATCATCGAAGAGGGAACTGAATTGGTAATTAGACTATACAAAGCATTGGTTGGAAAGGATGTTTCTGTAAATCTTCCTCAATTTACTTCATGCTCGCCGGGTTGGGTTAAATACCTTGAACATTATTATCCGGAATATCTCGATAACCTAAGTAGTGCTAAATCTCCTCAACAGATGTTCGGTTCATTAATTAAAACTTTTTATGCTCAAAAGAATGGCGTTGATCCTGCAGATATTGTCTCTGTTGCTCTAATGCCATGCTCGGCTAAAAAGTTCGAATGTAACCGTCCCGAAATGGACGATTCAGGTTATAAGGATGTTGATTATGGTCTAACTACTCGCGAAATGGCTAAAATGATTAAAGAAGCAGGAATTAATTTACCAGAAATGCCGAAATCATATTTTGATAATCCATTCGGTGAAGCATCCGGTGCAGGATTAATCTTCGGTGCTACCGGCGGAGTTATGGAAGCTGCGATTAGAACAATTGTAGAATTTATTACAGGTGCTAAAGCAGAAGATGTTTTCGCTAATGCTAACGTCCTTGATGTACGCGGATTTGAGGGAATTAAATATATGGAAATCCCTCTAGGCGATACATTCGGTCCGGTTCCCGGATTGATAAGTCATTTAGTTCCTAATTGGGATTGGCTTAAAGGTGCTACTCTTAAAGTTGCAGTAGCTCACGGCACGGCTAATGCCAAAAAAGTAATGGATGATATTAAAGCTGGCGGTAAATTCAGCGAATGTCATTTCATAGAATTTATGGCTTGCCCCGGCGGTTGCCTCGGCGGTGGCGGTCAACCTATTCCTACTACTCCTGAAATTCGTAAAAAACGCGCTAAAGCTATCTATGCAGAAGATGAATCTCTTGAATTAAGAAAATCTCATGAGAATCCTAACGTTATTAAGTTATATGAAGAATTTTTAACCGAAGGACCTTGCAGTCATTTATCTCATAAATTATTGCATACTCATTATCTAAAACGCGGTAAATATATTATTTAATTTACTAATGATCTTAGCAGCCTTATGGCTGCTAAGATACTTTTTATGATACTTATACCTAAATATGTACAAATCTATGATGAGTATTTCAAAACCATAAAACGCTATAATTATTGGTTTATTGAACTACGCTATGCTGCAATATTATCTCTTGTAACACTTCTTCTTATATTAAATATATTGCCTGGGATTCAATTATCATTTTTTCAAAATATTTCTATAATTATTATAACGGCACTAATTCTCATTTATAATTTTCATTTTAATAATCTGATAAAGCTAAAAAAAAATGAAGACCAAGTAGTTCTTTCATTCATTCAGATCGTTGCGGATTTGGTTTCGTTGAGTGCTCTTATTTATCTGCTTGGAGGAATTGAAGCTCCGATTTTCTTATTTTATATTTTCCATGTGATCATAGGTAGTATTATACTTCCCGTGGGAGTTGTCTATTCATTAGCATCAATATGTTTATTAGTATTCTCCATACTTAGCAGTCTTGAGCTAGTGGGAATAATCCCTCATCAAAAAATTATCGGTCTATTTAATTTCGAGTTTTATAATAATCTTAATTATCTAGTTGTATTTCTTGGCATATTCGCTTCAATTTTATTTATTTCAATTTTTATTACTTCAAAGATTGTAAAAGATCTTTATGAAAGAGAACAACAGTTGAAACGCGCTTTGGATGATCTTCATCAGGCGGAAAAATCGAAACAAAAATATGTCGCCGCAGTAGTTCACGAATTGAAATCACCAATCGCCGCAGCGAGTTCTATCTTAGATCTAATACTCGGAGATTTTCTCGGTGATGTATCTGAAGTTATTAAAGATAAAGTTGTACGTGCCAAAGATAGAATCAGTGAATCGATCCAAATGATAAATCAGATGGTACGTTTTTCACGTTTTAAATTATTGAATAAAATTGAAATCGAACATGTCAATCTATCTGAGATGATTAGAAAATATATTCTTTCTATTAAACCATTAGCTGAAAAGAAAAACATACATATAAACGTAAAGCAAAATCAGGAAGATGATATTTTTCTAAATTGTGATAGAAATCTTTTTGAATTGGTTTTCTCGAATCTCTTTAATAACGCAGTAAAATATAATAATCAAAATGGGGAATTACTCGTTGAGCTTATAGTGAAAGATGAATTACTTACTATTAATATTTCCGATACGGGAATTGGAATCCCTAAATCCGATATAGAAAAAATATTTGAAGAATATTATCGTGCATCTAACGTAAAACAAGTTGAAGGCACGGGAACGGGTTTGAATATCGTAAAAAGCATTATAGAAAATCATAACGGCACGATTAAATTTTATTCACCTTCTAAAATTAATTCTGAAATTGGTCCCGGCACCACTTTCTCCATATCATTGAAACAAAATATTTTACTTTAAATAAATCTATTTCTATATTTAAATAAGATTACCACAATATTCGGAATACGTTATGCTTATAATTATTCCTAAGTGGGCAACTAATTACAATGAATTTTGGAATTCTGTAATTCAACGTAATTTTTGGTTTATAAAACTGCGATATGCGGCTGTGGTTATCCTTGTACTATTTTTGCTTTTAGGTCAATTCTTGCTCGGCTTCAAGTTCTCGTCTGCTCAATTATATGCAATCTCAATTACTGCAATCTGTATTCTCTTTTATAATCTGGAACTTCATAAAGTTAAAAATATCGTAACGTGTAATCCCGATAAATTTAATTGCCTTCATTTATCTCTAATACAAATGGCTCTGGATTTAACGGTATTAATGGTATTGGTTTATTATACAGGTATTATTGATTCTCCCCTATATATGTTTTTTATTTTCCACATGGTAATCGGTAGTATGATTCTACCGGGATATATAATGTACCTATCCGCGTCTATTGTTGTTATAGTATTTTCCATACTTGTATTAATGCAGAACTTCGGTTTAGTTGATAATAATATTATAGTAGGATTATTTGCATATCCTCGTCCACATAAATTAATGTTTGGTTTGATATTTATCACCATCTTTGCAATGATGCTATTTATAAGTATTATGCTTGCAAATACAATCGCAAATAAACTTTATATAAGAGAACAAGAACTCCATGATTCGGTTACACGATTAAATGAAGCAGAAAAATCTAAACAAAAATATGTACTCGGTTTAGTTCATGAAATTAAGTCTCCTTTAACAGCAATCCGCTCAATTTTAGATGTGGTTCTCAATCAATACTTAGGTACTGTGGAAGAGGATATTATGAATAAATTAGACAGAGCAAGAACTAGAACTAATGAAGCCTTGATATTAATCAATAATGTAATCAGGATGGCTAAGCTTCGTCTTTTAGATATAAAACAGATTGAAATATTTGATGTCCTTGATGTTATGGAGCAGGTTCTTAAATCTACTAAGGAGCTTTGCGATTCTAAAGAAGTTAAGATTGAATTGATTGACAATAGAACCGATAAACCATTTATCGAATTTGATAAACTGCTATTCCATCTCGCTATTTCTAATCTTGTTTGTAATGCAATTAAGTATAATCAGATTCATGGCTCTGTTAAAATATATCTAAAAAATGTAGAAAATGGATTACAAATAAAAGTAATTGATAATGGAATCGGCATCGAACAACAAGATATAGAAAGAATCTATAAAGAATATATTCGTGCGAAAGATTTTAATAATCAGACCGAAAGCAGTGGACTAGGTTTGACTCTTGTAAATGAAATAATGAAACAACATCATGGCACAATGGAAATTATTAGTCCATCCGAGATCGGTGAGCCAGAGCATCCGGGCACTGAGGTCCGATTAATTATCCATGTAGCTAATGGAAATAACGGAAATTAATAATCACTAAGATTATATATTCTGCGCAGGAAGGAATGTTTCAATTTGTTCGATACATTTAATGCATTTTCGCGTGAATTAAAAAATCCATACACAGTAGAACCACTGCCCGACATCATAGAAAATAGAGAACCGTTATCTATCATTATCTCTTTTATTGCTTTTATCTCAGGATGTTTTGCGAATACAAAATCTTCAAAATCATTGCTTGTATCTTTTTGTAACCTCGAAAAATTAAATTTCTCTGCTTCAATCATCTTTTTGTAATCCCAATTACTTTCCGAAGCATGAACATGACCGAATGCCTCCGCAGTCGATATATGAATATTTGGATTAACGATCAATATAAAGCAATCGATATCGACATCTATTTGTTCTAATAACTCACCTCGTGATTGACCAATACTCGGTTTTGCTTTGAGGAAAAAGGGAACATCAGAACCTAATTCCAAAGCCATCTGTATCAATTCGTCATAAGAAATATGTAATGAATATAATTCGTTTAATGAAATGAGTGTTGCTGCAGCATCTGAACTTCCTCCGCCGAGACCAGCACCCATCGGAATATTCTTCTGTAATGTAATTCCGGTTTTTAAGTTTTTTGAAATTCTTGATTCAATTAATCGCTTTGCCTTAATAATTAAATTGCTTTCGTCATTTTTTATTGCCGGGTTGTTCGATATAAAATAATCCCCGTTATTTTTCTTGAATGAAAGTATATCAGATAGTCCATATATAGGATAAAAGAATGTATATAAATTATGATATCCATCTTCTCTTTTAGAAACTATCTTTAATCCAATATTAATTTTAGCCGGAGCTTTTATCTCTATATATTCTTTCATTTTCTTCCATCGAAAAATCTTACGGTTTCGGAAACAATCCTTTCTAAATCAATCATCTGAATGCATTCTAAATTATATGGACATTTCTTTTTCCAACAGGGGGCACAAAATAATCCTTCGGGATATAGCTTAATCCCTCGATCGTATAAATCAATCTCCGTCCAGCAACTCAATCCGAACCATGCTATAACATATTTTTTAAGTGCTATCGCAAGATGCATTCCGAATGAATCGCCCGTTATAATTAATTGCGGAATACTTTCGTAGCAAGCACCTTTTCTGATTCCGTCATTATTAGGCGTATTGATTATTCTCCCCGGGAAATGACTTTCAATCGCTTTGTTTCTTTCAGCATCTTCCGGTCCGCCAAGTAGTACAATTTTAAAACGATTGAAAGAAAGGAATTTATCAATCAATGCTACATGCTGCTCGATAGTCATCTTTTTATTCGGATATAGCTCTGAGCATCCCGTATTGAACCCAATAACTTCATCACTATCTGAAATCCCTACTTCTTTTTTATAATTAGCAATGAATTGTTTTTCGTCATCTGTAAACTCAAAAGTGTATCCTGTTCTTTCGTAATTTAGATTGAAAGTCTCTGCCAGATATTCTTGACCTAATCTTTGATTAACCTTGAACTTAAGATGGTCATCCATCCCAAGCAGGTAATTATATTCAGCACCTTTATTCATCGGAATTATTTTACCGTTTTCACTTAAACCAAAACCGAGTTTTTCTTTACTATTCATCTTCATTAATATGGCGGATGAACGCTGCGATTTATCAACATTCATCACTAAATCGAATTTTATATTTTCCAAAATCGAGAGCGATTCAAAATCATATACATAAACTTTATCCAATAACGGATTATTCAATAACAGTCCAAATGCATTTTTAAGAGTAATCCAATATATAGTTGATTCAGGATATTTCTTTTTTAGCAAAGGGAGTTGAGCGGTGGTCATTAATACATCGCCCATCGCATCTAAATTAATTATTAATATTTTCGTCCCCATCTCTAAATGATCTTTACATCCATCGACCCAACAATTATGATCCGGATAGCATGGTTTATATCCCGTAAATCTTTTACATGTCTCAAAATTATTTTTCATGATATTTCTCTATAAATGGAATCAATTTTGTTTTTACTTCATTAAAAGTAATATTCTTTAAAGTTGCCTCTTTTGTTAAAACTACTTCATAATCCGAGCAATAAGGATACCAAATAGTATCTTCTGTATCGTACTGCACATATAGTCCGAATACAGGTATTTTATATGCCGAGGCGATATGAACTATCGATGTATCCGGAGTAATCAATATATCCAATTTAGTAATTATTGCCGAAAATATTTCAAAACTTTCTGAATAATAGATCGGAATCATTTTATCTGAAATCGATTCAGCTTTTGCTAAATCCGCCGGTGCAGATAAAATAATCGGTTGAATATTAGAATAGTCCAATGCCATTATCAATCTCTTGAAATTATCTATTCCCCAAAATCGAGCTTCGCTTCCTGCAGAGATATTTATTCCTACGATGAATTTATCCTGAAAATTAGATATAAAAGATTCCGCCGCATTCAGAGCCTCTTCAGAGATCGAATATTCAATATTATATTTTTCCAACGTTCCTTTATAATTAAGTAAATAATTTGTTATCTCTATAAGCCGATCAATTACATGAAATATTTTTGTATTTAATATCGGTACTAGATGAGTGTATAATTTTCTGTTATCTTTATTAAACCCGATCTTAATTGGAGCGTCCAGATATGCGATTAAAAAACTCACGGTTGTCGATACATCCGTATGAGTATCTATTATTACATCGAAATCCATACTGTTCAAATATTTTATCGTTTCCTTTAATCCCTTTTTCTTATCGAATATTATTACTTCCTCAATAGCATGATTGTTCTTAAAAACGAAATGATTCTTTTTATCCGCGAGAAGATAGATCATCGGATTGAAATTATTTTTAAGGGAAGTGATCAGGGGTGTAGTTACTAAAGCATCGCCAATTCTATTGAGCCTGATTATCAGTACTTTTTTATTCGATATATCGGGGATACCATTTGAATTATGATTCTTTGAAAAGAATAAGAATATTTTGAGCAATAATTTGCGCAGGAAGATTTCAATATTTTTCATTAAGTGTAATTTTATTTTGATTTATTAAATTATTTATTTGATTAAGTATTCGCTCCATGGGCAGTTCATTAAAGCATTCATGTTTGTATGGACATTCTAACAAATTACAGATAATGCAATGTAATCTAGAATAATTTATTACTAATGAATTATCACTAAATGGGGCATGGAATTTTGGATTCGTTGGACCGAAGAATGCAAGTAGGGGAATATTTAATGCAGCAGCTAAATGCATCGGACCGCTATCATTACTTAAAATGAATTTACAATTTTCCATTATTGCACCCATCTGCATAAATGTGCAATTAGGAATCTTTACAGCGTTAGGTAAAAGCGAAACGATTTTATTTGCATCTTTTTCATCACCCGGACCCCATAGTATTAATGGAATGAATGAATACTTCTTCTCCAATTCCTTTATTATCTCGGCATATCTTTTAGCAGGACATTTCTTTGAGTTCCAGCCGCCCGTCAGTGATATCCCTATGATATCATTTCCGCTATATTTACTTAAAATACTATCTGAGTAATTTTTATCTTCTTCGCTTATTTGAATCGGGAAATATTTTTCTTTTATCGGAATCCCTAAATTCTCAACTAATTTTAATTGAAGCTCTGCGTTATGGTATTTATCTCGTTCAGCGGGACCAAAAATATTATAA
>CALDDL010000270.1 GCA_937936675.1 uncultured bacterium | reverse complement strand
CAATTCCTGAGACTCAATCTGATAAAATGGGAACAATCATACTACAAGATATTATCTTTGAAAAAGAAAGTGATAATAAAGCAGAATTGATTGTCTCCTCGAATTGGATAAATCATAAGGGTGAAATTCTATTAGAAGAAATAACTCATTTTATTTTCCGTTCCGAAAATAATTCAAGAACTATTGATAGAATTACTAAGCTTTCTGCATTAGATAATGATGTTTTTTTTAATGATAATAAAGAAGGTATGATGGGATTAAGAGTTGCACGTCAGCTCGAGCTCCCTACTAATCAACCAATAACATTGACAGACTCTCACGGCAATAAAACAGAAGTTGCAGTCTTAGATAATAGTAATGTTACAGGTAACTATATTAATAGCGATGGTATTGAAGGAAATGATGCTTGGGGTAAAAGAGCTAAATGGGTTGCTCTATCGGGCAATATTAATAGTCATGACGTGTCCATTGTGATTTTTGATAATCCGGAAAATATCGGCTTTCCAACATATTGGCATGCTCGCGATTATGGACTTTTTGCCGCTAATCCATTAGGACAAAAAATCTTCAGTGAAGGTAAGGAAGAATTAAATTATAAACTTGATGCCGGGGACTCGGTTACTTTTAAATATCGAATTCTTATTCAAAACGAAAAAATAGATAAAGCAAAATGCGATGAAAAGTATGAGGAATTTATAAATAATTAAATCATTATAAAAGGAATCAAATGGAACATAAAACAATATTAATTATTGAAGATGATATAGATATTCAATCGAACATAATTGAAATTCTTGAAGAAGAGAACTACAAAGTAATTGATTGCGCAAATGGTGAATGTGGGATAAGAAAGGCAAAAGAATTAATTCCTGATCTGATTATATGTGATATAAAGATGCCCGGAATATCAGGTTATGATGTACTAAGAGAATTATCTAATTTAAAAGAGACCCGCACGATTCCATTTATATTTTTAACTGCAATGGTGGACCGAAATGATTTTAGGCTCGGGATGGAGCTTGGTGCAGATGATTATATTTTCAAACCCTTTAGGATGAAAGAGCTACTTAGTGCGGTTAAAACTAGACTAAATAAACATAACGTAATCATTGAAGATAATCTTACTAGTACTAATTCAGAATCAGACGAATCAGAATCATATCAGCCGCAAGATAAACTTCTTATTCGTATTAACGGGCGTCATATATTTATTACAATTGAAGATATTGTTTTTATCAAAGCTGAGAATCAATATACTAATCTAATGACTACATCAGGGAAAACATATTTAATGCGTAGGGCAATATCCACTTGGGAAGAACAGCTTCCGGAAAATATTTTTTTGAGGATTCATCGCGGTACTATTATAAATATGAATATGATCAATAAGATGGAAAAAATCAGCGGAGGCAGAATGTCTATCCGTCTCAAAGATATTGAGGAAGAATTTATCATCAGTAAAAGATACTCCTCAAAGATTAAAAAAGAAAAAAATTAGCTGCTCGTACCAGAAAATTTCCGCTTGCAACATAATTCCTTTACTGATTTTCTTCACCGCCGATAATGGAGTGAAGACAATCGAAAAAAGGAAATTATGTACTCCGTATTAGTTGTAGAAGATGAATTTGATATTCAATCCAATATAAAAACACTTTTAGAAGAAGAAGGATTTTACGTCCTTACGGCAAATGACGGTGAATCTGGATATAAAATTGCCTCCGAATTTCTTCCCGATATTATTATTAGCGATATAAGTATTCCTAAAATAAATGGCTACGAATTATTAAAGCACCTACAAAAAGAAAAAGAAACAGCAAATATCCCATTTTTATTTCTAACCGCTAAAGTTGATATGGAAGACCTTCGTTACGCAATGAATCTTGGAGCTGATGATTATATTATCAAACCATATAAAGCTCAAGATCTCCTTCGTGCAATTGATCTTAGATTAGCTAAAAAAGAAATTTTTTCTGAAAATATTAAAGTATTAAAAGAACAATTAATAACGCGCGTACCTCATGAACTTCGTACACCATTAGTCGGGATCCTCGGTTTCTCTGAAATAATTAAAGAAGATATTTCTTCCCTCGAACCAGAGGAAATTAAAAGTATGGCTGACGTAATTTATCGTTCAGGCAAACGACTCCTCAAAAGAATTGAAAAAATGCTTCAGTTTTCAGAATTAGTTTATCTGGATAAACATGAAATTGAAAATTTTAAACAAGTACTTAACCCTTTTGAACTAGAATCCGGTTCATTATCAAATGAAATAATCAATTACTTTGATGAATATCAAAGGAATAAAGATATCTTCATTGAATTTGATGATGCTTCGCTTTCTATTAATGAAAGATATTTCAAAACAATTTTATATGAAGTGCTGGAGAATTCGGTACTATTTTCTGAAAAAGGAAGCAGCATTTTAGTAAAGGGATGGATCGAAGATGAGCATTATAAAATAAGAATTCATGATCATGGTATTGGTATGAATAAAAAATCTATTAATAATATCGAACTATTCAATCAATTCTCTAAGAATATTTACGAACACGATGGGATGGGAGTGGGTCTTTCGCTCGCAAAAAAAACTCTCAAATATTATAATGGCTACTTAGCTATTGATAGCAAAGTAGATCAATATACAGTTGTTGAATTTGGTATCCCTTTAGCTACAACTCCCGTAATAATGAATACCGAGAATGTGCATGCTTAATATTAATAGAAAAAATATCTCTAAGAATCTTTCTTCAATCAAATCATTAATCGAAGAAATTATTACTAATTCCGAAAATGATTTTATAAGTATTGGTTCTTATTTGAGAACTTTCCTTAATGAATCGAAAGTGATTACTAATGCCTCTATCACTTCCGTCAAGGTGTTATCCGAAGACCTATTTTCAAAGGGAATCATTGAATTAGAAGAATTACTTCATCAACTTAATTCTTATCTAAATCGATTTAATAACGAAATAAATACTGATAAGGAAGACTTAAACGTAATATTAGAAAATTGTGCTTTAATTTATGATGAAGTTTCTCAATTTAGAAATATTGTTAAACAATTAAAAATACTTGGCGTCTCCACTAAGATCGAAAGTGAACGATTAGGTAGCCGTGATCTTGGATTTATGGCACTAGCTAATGGTGTAGAAACTCTTTCGGAAGTTATTGATAAAAAATCTACAGAAATAAAAAAGCAATCTGCATTTTTGATAGCAGAAATAAATTCTATTATAAAAAATCTCACAAAAATTGAACATGTCCAAAGCGAGCAATCTGAATTAATTCTTAATACTACATCCTCTGCAATAGAAATATTCCGTTCTAAAAATAGTAAATGCTGCCATATACTCAATGGAATTTCTGAATCCTCAGAGGATGTATCGATTAATATTTCCGAGGTCGTTACTTCTATTCAGATGCATGATATTACAAGACAAAAATTTGAGCACGTTAATTCTGCAGTTGAATTAATTGGTGAAAAGACCAACGCGAATTTACATATCGAAGAAAATGAATTAATAGAAAATCTTTATCAAACTAAAGATACATGCTATCTGCAAGCTGCTCAAGTACAAGATGCAAATAGCGAATTTTGTAAAAGTGTATTAGCGATAATTGATAGTCTTAGAATAGTCGAAGAATCAGTTACAAGAATGTTTGAATTTAGCAACGAATTATTTATAACTAATATTCAATCCTCGGGCGGGTCGTTTCTTGAAATGGAAGAGAAACTTTCTTTCATTTTAGATGAATTGATTAAAAATATCAAACTTAGTACAGAACTATCACGATCAATCATTGGGATAATTAATATAGTAGAACGGCTTACAAAAGTAATCTCCGAAATAGAAGAGCTTGGCGCAGAGATAGAAATAATAGCATTAAATTCAAGAATTAGATCAATTAGAACCGGAAATGAAGGATTAGCTTTAAGCGTAATTTCAGAAGCGATACAAAATTTAAGTATAAGGACTAAGGAATTATCTTCAAAAATTAATCTTTTCCTAAGAAAGATTAATGTTGCGGCTATAAAACTTAAGAATAGTTCGAGTGAAGAGATAAGAAAAATTAATTCCGATGAACTCACATCTTTTGACGTAGAGATCAAAAGTCTATTAGATAAATTACAAATAAGTGAGAAAGATGAAGCAAGCTCTTTAGAAACTATTAAAATAAAAGTTGCTAACCTTAAAAATAGCATAACTGAATTACTTTCTAATTTATCCATACAAGAAAAAGTAAACCATATATCCAATAAATGTATTGATTTATTCGGCGAAATAATTAAAGAGATCGAACTACTTCCCGAAATTGAATCAGTCAATAAAATAAATATTGCTTCTCATCTTAATCTATATACAATGAATAGAGAAAGAGAAATCCATGAAAGTCTTCTATCCGAATCAAAATATTCGCCAATAAAAACTAATAATAGAAATAAATCTGCCAAAAATGATTTTGGCGATAACGTTGAACTATTCTAAAAGAGAATTATATGAATGAATACAAACCTGAATCAGTGAATATGAGTGAAGTGAAACTTGATGGTTCCATAACACTAGAAAATATAAGTGAAATTTATATAAGGTTTATAATAGCATTTGATGAGTCGAATGATATTAAAATAACACATGAAAAATTAGACGAGATAGATATTTCATACTTGCAGTTATTACAAGCTGCACGTAAATCAGCCATAAATAGAAATAAAAATCTTACGATAGATAAAATCGGATTAGAAAAAATTAAAAAACTCGCAAATGAAATTGGGTGCGAAAAATTCATGACAGATTTTAAAATTTCCGAAAATTGAGGCGAAATAAATATGAATAAAATTATAATGACAGTAGATGATTCATCGAGCATAAGGCAGATGGTCTCTTTTACACTTAAAGATGCAGGTTATGAAGTTATTGAAGCAAGTAATGGCAAAGATGCTCTTCAAAAAATAAATGACAGAAAAATTAATCTATTTATAACCGATCTTAATATGCCCATTATGGATGGGATAACATTAATCAAGAATATCCGAAGCAATTCATCTTATAGATTCGTACCAATTATCATGCTTACCACTGAATCGCAAGATGCAAAAAAAAGTGAAGGTAAAGCTGCCGGAGCAACCGGATGGATTATTAAGCCATTTAAACAAGAGCAGTTATTAGCTGTAGTTAAAAAGGTGATAGGATGAAAGATATTCACGTCCAAGCATTCAAAGAAGAAGCTTCCGATCTACTAGTCGAATTAGAAAAATCTCTATTAGAATTAGAAGAATCCCCTGACGATAGCGAGTTGATTGCTTCCACTTTCAGGGCACTTCATACGATTAAAGGCTCTTCAGGTATGTTTGGATTTGATAATATTACTTCCTTTACGCATGAAATTGAATCTGTATTTGATCTAATAAGAAATGATAAAATTAAATTAAGCAAATCTATTATCGATTTGACACTTATTGCAATCGACCATATTTCATTGATGTTACAAAGCGACGGTACTAAAAAATCATTGGATTCAGAAAAGCTAGTCAATGAATTCAAAATGATTCTCTCTAAAGATAAAAATAAATTCTCCATAGAAAAATCAATCGAAACTCCATCTCAAATAAATGGAAATACAATAGAAATAGAGACTAGAAATATTTCATCATATAAAATAGTCTTTAATCCTCATAGAGAAATATTTCAAACCGGAATCAATCCGTTACTATTAATTAACGAGCTAAAAGGATTAGGAACTGCTTCTTTAATATGCAATTTTTCTGAAATTCCTACACTCGAGGAAATTAATCCCGAACATTCTTATTTGAAATGGGAGATAGATTTAAGTACGAATAAAGGTATTGACGAGATTAGGGACGTATTCATTTTTATTGAGGATCAATGTGAATTAGAGATTTCGAAAAATGAGAAAATTAATAATAATGTTCATGACAATAATAAAAGAACTGACAATTCTTTTGGTTCAAGCATTCGTGTCCATTCCGATAAGCTAGATGAATTAGTAAATCTTGTCGGTGAACTAGTTACAGTACAAGCCCAATTAAGTCAATATTCATTAAAAAATAATAATACGGATATTGCTCAAATCTCCGAAGAGATCGAAAGAATAACATGGTCTCTGCGTGATAGTGCATTAAATATTAGAATGCTTCCGATTGGTACTACTTTCAGCAAATTCAAAAGATTAGTAAGAGACCTATCCAATGAACTTGGTAAAGAAGTGGAGATGGTTACTGAAGGTGCGGAAACTGAACTCGATAAAACTGTAATTGAAAAATTGAATGATCCACTTATTCACATTATTAGAAACTGCATTGACCATGGAATTGAAGGTCCCGAAGAAAGAATGAAACTAAATAAGAATAGAGTGGCAACTATTAATTTATCTGCAAGACAATCCGGCGGAAACGTATTAATAAGTATCAAGGATGATGGAGCCGGCTTAAATAAAGAGAAAATAGTTTCTAAAGCAGTAAAACAAAATCTTATAAGTGAAAATGCAGAATTAACCGATGCCGAAATCTATTCCTTAATCTTTAAGCCTGGATTTTCTACCGCTGAATCGATTACAAATGTTTCAGGAAGAGGAGTCGGTTTAGATGTTGTAAAAAAAGCAATCGAAAGTCTGCGTGGTGCTATTGATATTCAAAGCACATCCGGCGGCGGTACTAATATTACTCTAAAGCTTCCATTGACTTTAGCAATAATTGAAGGGCTTCTAGTAAAAGTGGGAGATGATCATTTTATCCTTCCTCTCTCATCAGTCGAAGAATGTTTAGAGCTTACTAACGAAGATATCGCGAATTCCCACGGCAGAAATATTGTTAATCTTAGAGGTACTATTATCCCATATATAAGCCTTCATGAGAGATTTTGTATTAATTCGAATAGACCCAATATTGAACAAGTAGTTGTATCTAATATTCATAATCAGAGTATCGGATTCGTTGTTGATCAAGTACTCGGACAGCATCAGACTGTCCTCAAATCTTTAGGAAAATATTATAAAAATATTGATGGCATTTCAGGTGCTACAATCCTTGGCGATGGAACTGTAGCTTTAATCATCGATATCGAAAAAATCGCAGAAATTGAAGAACAAATAAGTAGTAATTAAATATAGGAGTAATAAATGGGAAACATTAAAGAAACGAGACAATATCTAACTTTCAAACTCACTGATGAAGTTTTCGGTGTGGATGTATCTCAAGTAAGAGAAATACTTGATTATATCAAGATAACAAAAGTGCCCCAGACGCCCGATTTCATGTGCGGAGTGATTAATCTCCGCGGCAGCGTTGTCCCGGTGGTGGATATGAATATGAAATTTGGTTTGAAGAAAACCGAAAGAAGTGTAAATACTTGTATTGTAGTAATGGAGGTCGCTTTAGGCGATGAGAAATCAGTCATCGGTGCTCTGGTCGATTCCGTTCAGGAAGTCTTCGAAATTGATAGCGAAAATATTGAACCCGCTCCTAGAATAGGCACTAAATTAAAAACAGAGTTTATCAAAGGTATGGGCAAGCGTGAAGATAACTTTATAATTATCCTCGATATCGATAAAGTATTTTCTTCGGAAGAGCTTGAATTAGTTCAAAATAATAATTGTACCGCAGTTACAGAAAATTAAATAATAGTATATAAAAAGGAGAAATAAAATGAAATGGTTTTATGACTTAAAAATCGGCGTGAAATTGATCTTAGCTTTTATTTTTGTATCAATGATAACTGCATTTATTGGTTTTACGGGTTTATCAAATATGAGCAACATTAATGGAATGCTTAATTCTATGTACGAAAATGAATTGCAAGGAATTTCGTATTTAAAAGAAGCTAATGTGAATCTGATCTATTTTGGCAGAGCACAAAATAATTTTCTTTTGGCTTCGAGTACTAGCGAAAGAGAAAGACATCTTGGAAGAATGGGAGAATATGAAAAACAATTAAAGCAATTTTTAGAAAAAGCAAAACCTTTAATCCATACCGATCAAGGTAAAGAATTATTCGCCGAGTTTGACAGGCAATGGAAAGAATATAGCGAGGTAGTCGATAAAGTAATAGAACTAGGAAAGAGCGAAGACCTTGCCACAAAAAGACAATCCGTTGAGCTTGCTCAGACTTCTGCAAGAGCTAAATCGGATCTGATTGATACTCTTCTTACTCGATTGGCAAGAATGAAAGAAGCAATTGGCAAAGAAGCTTATGACCAAAGCGATGTGGCTTATGCCGAAGCTAGAAATTATATGATTATCATGATTATTGGAGCAATGTTTGCCGGTATCGGATTTGGAATTTTTATATCGAGAATTATAAGCAAACCAATAATCAAAGGTGTGGAATTTGCCAAAGCATTATCCGAAGGAGACTTAACTCAAAGAATCGATATTGATCAAAAAGATGAAGTAGGGCAACTTGCAAATGCACTTAATCTGATGGTCGATAGACTAAAAGAGGTAGTAGAAGCAGTAAAAGGGGCTTCGGATAATGTTGCCTCGGGTTCTCAGCAATTGAGTTCAAGCTCTGAACAGATGTCCCAAGGTGCCACCGAACAAGCAGCCGCGGCAGAAGAAGCATCTTCATCAATGGAACAGATGACATCAAACATTAAACAAAATGCCGATAATGCGCAGCAGACAGAAAAAATAGCTCTTAAATCATCTTCGGATGCAAGTGAAGGAGGCAAAGCAGTTACTGAAACCGCAGAAGCTATGAAAGAGATCGCCGGAAAAATTTCGATAATCGAAGAGATCGCACGTCAAACAAATCTTTTGGCATTGAATGCAGCAATCGAAGCAGCTCGTGCCGGTGAACATGGAAAAGGTTTTGCTGTTGTCGCAAGCGAAGTGAGAAAACTAGCCGAAAGAAGTCAAACAGCAGCCGCTGAAATTAATACTCTCTCTGCATCAAGTATTAAAGTAGCCGAAAAAGCAGGTGATCTCTTAAAAAGAATAGTTCCCGATATCCAACGTACATCTGAACTCGTTCAAGAAATTACTGCGGCAAGCAATGAGCAGAATAGCGGTGCCGAGCAGATTAATAGCGCAATTCAACAATTAAATCAAGTGATTCAACAAAATGCTTCCGCTTCAGAGGAACTTTCTTCCACCGCCGAAGAGTTGACTAGCCAATCAGAACAGCTTCAGGAGACTATGTCCTTCTTTAAGCTAGACGAAAAAGGGAAAAAGAAAGTAACAAATAGAAGAAGCGAAGATTCATATCGAGTAAAATCGAATGATTTGACTCATGAAAAATTCACATCTATTAGTCCTTCTATTCATAAACCAGGCAACGGAAGCTCTAAAAAGAATTCTAAACTTACCGGTGTTGTTCTGGATATGGGAAATAACGGAAACGGAAACGGACACGGAGATAAATTAGACCATGAATTTGAAAGATTCTAATAGTTCTATTTATCAATATGATTTTTCACCGGCAGTTTTATCTGCTAATGATTTTTCTAAATTAAGTAGTTTTATTTATGAAAAATGCGGAATAAAATTGCCGGATTCTAAAAAGATTATGATTGAAGCGCGATTGAGAAAAAGATTAAGAGACTTAAATATTGATTCATATTCTGAATATTGTCAAATGTTATTTTCAAGTAGAAATGACAATAAAGAAATCACTCAAATGATAGATTTGGTAACTACAAATAAAACTGATTTTTTTAGAGAACCGAGGCAGTTTAATTTCTTATCTGATATTGCGCTGCCGGAATTAGAGGATAAATATGGTGCAGGAACAAAAAGACCTTTGCGTATATGGAGCGCAGGTTGTTCCACAGGCGAAGAACCATATACAATATCTATTGTTTTAAATGAGTTCGCTAAAGAAAAAAATAAATTCTCTTATAATATTCTTGCTACCGATATTTCCACACATGTATTGGAAATTGCTAAGCTCGGAATCTATGAAGAAGAAAGAACGCAAGTGATCCCTAATCCTCTTATGCACAAGTATTTTCTTAAGAGCAAAAACAAAGAAAAAAAAGTTGTAAGGATAATTCCCCAGCTAAGAAAAACTATCGATTTCCAATGGCTTAATTTTATGGATAATAATTTTAGTATCACGGGAAAGTTCGATGCGATTTTTTGTAGAAACGTAATTATTTATTTTGATAAGGAAACTCAAGATCGGTTAATTGCAAAACTAATCGATTATCTAGTCCCGGGTGGATATCTTTTTCTTGGACATTCGGAATCAATATTTAAAACCAATTTACCTATAACACAAATGGCAGCTAGTACATATATGCGATACTAAAATATTTTGGATGATTAAACATTACCGTTGAGCTAATGTGGGGCGGATTATAATACTCCTCGGTTATTAAAATTTTGCTAATTATCAATTGTGTGCGTTAATGATACTAAGCAGATAATAAAATTATACTGAAGCAAAACCTTGTCTTTTTAAAAAATTAAAATGATATGAATAAAATAAAAGTACTTATAGTTGATGATTCATCTTTAGTGAGGCAGACTCTTTCTGAAATTCTCTCTTCCGATAACTCAATTGAAATTATCGGGACTGCCTCCGATCCTTTTATTGCGGCAGCAAAAATTCAAGAGCAAGTACCCGATGTTATCACTCTCGATATTGAGATGCCTCGAATGGATGGACTTACTTTCCTTCAAAAGATAATGAGCCAGCATCCAATACCGGTTGTTATCTGTTCGAGTCTTTCAGGCGAGGGGACTGATTCAGCTCTTAGGGCTTTAGAACTTGGTGCTGTCGATATTATTACTAAACCAAAAGTCGGCACAAAATTATTTTTTGAAGAATCTAAAGTTCATATTTGTGATGTTGTAAAAGCGGCGGCTAAAGTAAATATCAAAAAATATTTATTTCATAAAAATAGCGTTGAACCAAAACTAACCGCCGATGTAATAATTCCAAAATCTAATAATAAAGCAATGATAGAAACAACGGAGAAAGTTGTTGTTGTAGGCGCTTCAACGGGTGGAACTGAAGCATTGAAAACGTTCTTAGAATCTTTCCCGCCCGATTCACATGGCATTGTAATAGTACAACACATGCCCGAAAATTTTACAACAGCTTTCGCTAAAAGATTGGATCGGATTTGCAAGATAACAGTAAAAGAAGCTGAAGATGGGGATACAGTGATTAGAGGACGAGCTCTTATTGCTCCGGGTAATCATCATCTCCTGCTTAAACGCAGCGGTGCTCGTTATTATGTAGAAGTAAAAGACGGTCCTCTCGTTAGCCGTCATCGTCCCTCGGTAGATGTTTTATTTCGCTCCGCCGCTCGTTATGCAGGTAAGAATTGTATCGGTATAATTATGACAGGAATGGGGGATGACGGTGCGAAAGGTTTATTGGAATTAAGGGATGCAGGTGCTTTCACTATTGCCCAAGATGAGAAATCTTGTGTGGTTTTCGGAATGCCTAATGAAGCAATTAAACTTAGTGCCGCAGATAAAATCCTCCCGCTCCAAAACATCGCCTCTTATATACTCAAACATACTTAATTAATATTAAGTATTAAATTCTGCTATGATAATATTTTCTTATTTCTTTATTAAAGTGTCTCTTTTTAATAGTCTTTTCTTGCATAATTATTTTAAGCTATTTAATTACTTTTTCCGTTGGTAATGTCAATTACTAGCTATTTAATCTCCCTAAATGTAAAGACACTTTATTATATTAAATGATATTAAGTCCTCAAATCTTTTTTATTCAATATAATTTTACTTGACAATATGCTTTTTGATTATTAAACTGGCTTTTGTTAGTAGTAATTTTATATTCTTATCGAGTTAACTCATTAATGTGCAAATAAATAAATTGATTTTTTCCTGATTTTATTCCTAAATATAATAGGACAAAATGAATAATAGAGGAAAAAGAATTCATAACAGGAATGATATGAATAAAAGTAAAATCAATCCTTCCTTAAAAATCAATATTAATTCAATAAAAAATATACCCTTAGAAACAAAACGCCTGCTCCATGATCTTGAACTAAATCAATTAGAACTCGAAATTCAAAATGAAGAGCTAAAATCAATTCAGGAAAATTTAGAACTAGTTAATTATAATTATTATGAACTATATAATCGTGCGCCTGTAGGATATGTAACCTTAAATAAAGATGGAATTATTTTAGAAGCAAATTTAACTATTGCAAATATGCTTGGTCTTCAAAAAAACAATTAATTGATAAGCTATTAAGTTTATTTATTCTAAAAAAAGATCAAGGGACCTTTCTTTATTATTTCGATAAAATAAAACAAACAAAAGAAGAACAGCAATTTGAGCTCTGTTTTAATAGACCGGATAAAAATCCGTTTTGTGGTTTAGTAGGATGCAGGGTTAATAAAGGAACTTACGGTGAAGCTTTTTTTTATTTTACTATTTCAGATATTAGTGGAAGAAAAAAAGCTGAATTAGAACTAAATCGCACTCAAACTAATCTAGAATATCTTATAGAAAAGAAAACTAAAGAATTAGAATTGACAAAAGGCAGATATCAATTTCTTCTTAATTCCAGTCCTGTAATAATATATAGTCTTGAAGCTTCTCCAGGATTAAAAGTAAAATCTATTAGCAAAAATCTTAAAAATATATTGGGGTATGATACTTCAGTATTTTTTGATATACCCGGATTCTTTTCTGAAAATGTTCACCCAGAGGATAGAGAAAAACTTTATGATTTTGAAACTATCTTTTTTGTTAAAGAAAAGAAATCGTATGAATATAGATTCCGTGATATAGAAGGAAATTACCATTGGATGATGGATGAGATTAATCCAATATTTGATGAAGATGGAAACCCCCTTGAAGCAATCGGGAGCTGGCAAGATATCACCAGACGAAAAAATACCGAAATAGAACTAAATCGATATAGAGAAAAACTCGAAGAGATGGTAAAAGAAAGAACTCATGAATTGGAGGAATCGCGCGAATCCTTCAGAGCACTAGCAGAAAATACTAGCGATACCATTTCTCGTTTCGATATGTCATGTAAATATATTTATGCAAATAGATCGGTTCAGAATTATTACAACTTAACTGAAGATAAAATTATTGGCAGAACTTATAATGATCTACCAATGAAAAAAGAAGTAAGAGAAATTCGTTTTAATGCACTCAAAGAGGTATTGTGTAGCGGGCATATTATGGATCTTATAGTCGAACTCGATGATGGAATCTGGTTCGATTTTATTATTATACCCGAATTTGATATTAATGGTAGAGTAAAAAGCGTAGTTACATCCGGTAGAAATATTACCGAAACTAAAAAGATGCAATTGGCTTTAGAATTAAGCCTTAAGAAGGAACATGAATTAAATGAAATGAAGAATAGATTCATCTCAATGGTTTCTCATGAATTCAGAACACCCCTTACATCTATAGTTGCCTCGGCTGACTTTTGGGAAATGGGGGGCGATAGTTTCAGTTCCGCAAAAAAAGCTAAACATTTTAATCGAGTTCGAAGAAATATTGATTCTATGATCGGTATGTTAAATGAAGTCCTATTCTTAAATAAAATGGAAAGTACTGATCCAAAAATCAATTTTGAAAAAATAAATTTATCAGAATTTTGCACTGAATTAATTAAAGAAGCTGAATTACTTCACCCAAATATTAGATGCAAAACTAAATTCAATTTAAGTGAAAAATTTTATTTCATAGATACTGTCTTAACACAAAAAATTATCGGTAATTTGATTGATAACGCATTTAAATATAATTCAGAAAAAGGTTCGGTAGTTTTCACTCTAAGTTCTTTAGAAGATAGATTGATTTTTGATATCAAAGATACCGGAATAGGTATCCCATATAAAGAACATAAATCTATATTTGATCCCTTCGTAAGATTATCAAACGTAAAAAATATTAAAGGTACTGGATTAGGTTTGAATATAGTGAAGAAAAGTGTGGAACAGCTAGGTGGAGATATAACATTTACAAGTATAGAAGGGAGCGGTACTACTTTCACAGTTACATTACCTATTCATAAAGAAAGGAAAGTCGGCTTTGTATAAGATGCTTATTATTGAAGACGAAGAAGATATTTTAGATAATCTAAAAGAACTTTTTAGCAGAGATTCTAATATTGTATTTACTGCAACAAATGGAGAGGATGGTTTAAGATTGGCTATCGAAAAAATTCCCGATATTATTATTAGCGACATTATGATGCCAGGAATGACAGGTATAGAACTAAAAATAAAAATACATGAAAATATTTACACTAAGAATGTTCCTTTCATTTTTTATACGGCAAAGGCAGAAATGGAAAACATGAGAGAAGGTATGAATCTTGGTGCAGATGATTATCTTATTAAGCCAATGCGTAATAATGAAATCCTGGAATCTATCTATAATAGACTTAAAAGAATCAAGGAATTAAAAGCACAGAATTTGGATGAATCAGGTTCTTCAAAATTATTAATCGAAGATAAGATAATGCTAAATAAGGGTAAAGAACGTTATCTGGTACAGTTGAATAATATTCACTTAATTGAATCTATGGGAAATTATACTAATGTAAGCACTTTAGAGGGTAAGAAAACTTTGATAAAAAAAACAATGAAAGAATGGGAGGAAATTCTTCCCGAGAAAATATTTATAAGGGTTCATCACAAGACAATAGTAAATTTCAATCATGTCATAAAGATTGAACCTTTCTTTAATGGCTCATTTGTAATTAAGATAAAACAGCATAATGAAAATATTATTTCGAGCAAAAGATATTCACAAAAGATCAAAAATCAATTTAAAGTATAATAGGAAATAACTTCTCCGACTCACTTTTCATCCGAAAACTCCCACTTATAATCAAAATCAATCAGTTATCATTTTGAAATGAATAATTGCCCTTTTAATTCGACAATTTATGTGTAAAAAGGAATTAAACTATGGAAAAAGTGATAATGGTTGTAGAGGACGATTCTGATGTTCTCGAAATTATTGAGGATATCCTTGAAGAAAATTCCTATCGTACAGTTTCTGCTACTAATGGAAGAGAAGCTATTGAGGAACTTAATAAAGAGATTCCCGATCTAATCATTTCCGATATTATAATGCCTTATATGAATGGTTATCAATTATTAGATTACGTTCAGACTATTCCTAAGTATTCACATATTCCTTTCGTTTTTCTTTCTGCTAAAGCTACTAATCAAGAAGTAAGAGCCGGAATGATAAAAGGTGCGGACGATTATCTTACAAAACCATTTAGAGCACAAGAGCTCTTAAACATGGTCGAAACTCGTCTCCGTAAAAGAATGAATATCAAAAAGCAACTTGATGAAATTAAGGAAAGTTTTGCTCTTTCTGTCCCTCATGAATTAAGAACTCCTCTTACTCCGATACTTGGTTTTTCTTCAATTATGATGGAAGAAATTCAGTCCCTGACTAAAGACGAAATTAAAGAGATGAGCGGAGCAATTATGGCTAATGCACTTAAACTTCATACAAGCGTAGAAAAATTTATTTTATTTGCCAGTATTCATTATGAACTAAACGGACTTTCAAATAAAATTAAAATCACAGCCAATAAAGTCGAAGATATTTCCGATCTTATTTTAGTTATTGACAACGATAAAAATGCAAAATACAAAAACAATAATATTCTAAATCTCCAAATCGAAGAGTCTCCTTTAGGCATTGATGAATCCTATTTTAGCATTTGCGTTAAAGAAATTCTGGAAAATGCTTATAAATTTTCAACTCCTAATTCTACAATTAATATTATCGGGAAAAAAACTGAGGATTATTATCAGCTAAATTTCGAGAATATCGGATTACCTTTTCCAAAAGATTTGCTTAATAATGAAGGAGTATTTAATAGGCAAACTAATCCAAAATTTTCTGGAAGCGGTCTTGGTCTTCATATTTCCCATAAGATTATGGAATACTTCGGCGGTGAACTTAGAATTTATTCTATTAATGAAGGGACTACACTAATATCACTTAAAATAAAAATAGCAGAATAATTATATAGAGGGTGAAATGAACATAAAAGAACAAATTGAAAATGAAACACGAATTAAAACATTCTTTGAAAAAACTTTAGCTTTTATTTCAGGACTTGAATCTCAGATCAATATATTAGAGGAAAAATTGAAAATTTTGGAAATGCTTGAAGAAGATTACGATTATGAAAATGTAAAATTAGTCCTAGGAATTATTAAAAGTCAGCTCATAAAACTCAAATCCAAATTATCCCATTTTGCATTTACCTTATCATTTGAAAACGAAGCTATTCAAACGGTGTTAGATGAAATGTTCATTCATCAAAAAAATATTGAAAGCATTTCAGACGAGATTAAAGAATTGAAATCAATAAGCAATAAAATATCATATAAATAATCGAGGTGTGAGATGGAAAAAGAAAAAGCAAAAAATGAATCAAGCCAACTGCTTCAATTAGTTAGTTTTGAATTGAACGATGAAGAATTTGGAATCGATATTCTTATGGTTCAAGAAATTATAAGAATGCTTCAAATAACAAAAGTACCGAATTCACCTGATTTTGTTGATGGAGTGATTAATATCAGAGGTAGAATTATCCCCGTAGTGGATTTAAGATGGAAGCTCGGAATGCTTAGAAAAGATCATGATAAAAATACAAGAATTGTAGTTGTAGAAGATAGGGGGCAGACTGTTGGTTTTATAGTTGATGCAGTTACCGAAGTATTACGGATTCCCGAAAGCGTTACAGAAGCACCGCCTGAACTTGTTGCCGGCGTTAATTCAGAGTTTATTAAAGGAGTTGGCAAGCTTGAGGACAGATTGCTAATATTAATTGATATAGAAAAAATACTAAATAATTCAGAAAAACATGAATTGCAAGAAGTAGCAGCATAAAAATTAATTTATTTATTAAACAAACAAAAGAGGTGCAAAAATGAATTGGTTTAAAAATCTAAAAATACGAACAAAATTGCTATTAGGATTTTCCTTAGTAGCATTAATTACGTTAGTAGTTGGCTTAATTGGATACTCATCGCTAAGTACATCTTCAGATAATCAAAATGAGATGTACACTAATCAGCTAACTCCAATCCGAGATTTAGGCTATGCAAATGCAGCATTACTTATTGGAAGGGGAGATGTTGTTGCAATGTTTGGTACTACTGATATAGACAAAAGAAGAGAGTATCTTAATTCAGTTAATACCTCAACACAGCAATTAGAGGATTATATAAAAGCATATTCTGCAACTTCATTATCAAAAGATGAAGAGGAATTATTGGCAAATTTCAGGTCAGCATGGGAGGAGTATAAAAGTCAAAGAAATAAAGCTCTCGATTATTTAATGGCTTCAAATGATGAACCGGGACATCAGATAATATATGGCAGTTCATTATCTTATCAATTAACAGCCAGAAAAAACCTTAGAGCATTGATCGATCTTAATGTAAAGTTAGCTGATGAACTGAAAAGTGCAAATGATAAGGAAGCAACTTCAGCAAAATCTTTAATTATTGCTTTCATTATCGGTGCTGTTTTGTTTGCTGTCTCAATCGGATTCTTTTTAGCAAACTATTTTTCAAAATCTATTAAATTAGTACTAGAACGATTAAAAAACTTATCTGAAGTCTGTATTACAAATATGGCTAAAGGATGTGAGCAATTGGCTAACGGGGACCTAAACATTAAAATTCATACGAGTACTAAGGTATTAGAATTAAAATCTAAGGACGAGATTGGAGAATTAGCAGAAAATATGAATAATGTAATATTGAATACACAAGGAACAGTTGTGTCGGTAGAGAAAGCAGTTTCAGCAGTAAATGAAACAGTAAACGAAACAAAAGTTTTAGTAAATGCCGCTGTTACAGGAAATCTTTCTACAAGAGGAAATTCAGCTAAATTTAGCGGTAGCTATAAAGAATTAGTGGAAGGATTAAATGCCACATTCGATGCTATTGTAAAACCAATTAAAGAATCAAGTTCTTTACTTGAAGTTATGGCTAATGGTGATATCACTGGTCGTATAACTGCTGAATATCCTGGCGACTATAAAATTCTAAAAGACAGTATAAATAGCTTTGGTGAGGCAATGTGTGATGCTCTAGGGCAAGTATCAGATGCAGTGCAAGCAACCGCAAGTGCAAGTAATCAAATTTCTTCAAGTACCGAAGAACTAGCTGCAGGTGCTCAGGAACAAAGTTCGCAAACTACCGAAGTAGCCGGAGCAATAGAACAAATGACAAAAACAATATTAGAAACAACATCAAACGTGGGGCATGCTTCGAAGACAGCTAAAGCATCAGGCGATATAGCTCGCGAGGGAGGCAAAGTTGTCTCTGATACAATTAATGGTATGAATAGAATTGCAGAAGTAGTAACTCAAGCTGCAGCGATGGTTAAAGAACTTGGCAATAATAGCGATAAGATTGGCGAAATTGTGCAGGTGATAGATGATATTGCAGATCAAACTAATTTACTTGCTCTTAATGCTGCAATTGAAGCTGCACGTGCAGGTGAACAAGGAAGAGGTTTCGCAGTTGTGGCTGATGAAGTCCGTAAGCTTGCAGAAAGAACAACTAAAGCTACTAAAGAAATTGCAACGATGATCAAACAGATTCAGAAGGATACTGGAAATGCGGTTATTTCAATGGGTAAAGGTACAGAAGAAGTTGAAAGCGGTAAAAAACTTGCTCAGAAATCTGAAACGGCCTTGAACGAAATAATCAATAGCTCATCCGAAGTAGTTTCCAATATTTCACAAGTAGCTGCTGCCAGTGAAGAGCAATCTGCTGCTGCTGAACAAATTAGTAAAAATATCGAATCTATATCTGCAGTAGTGAATGAATCTGCCGCAGGAACTCAACAGATAGCAAGAGCCGCTGAAGACCTTAATAGACTTACAGATAATCTTCAGAATCTTGTATCACGCTTTAAAATTAGTAAAAATAATCAAACTACCACTAGAAGAAATAACGATGGCTTTACTTCCGGTTTAGCTGTTCGGCATAATGGAAAATTGATTGAGCATAATTAAAATAATACATACGAAAAGGACGGTTTAAAACGCCGTCCTTTTTATTTCAAAGGAATCAAAATTACTTAATCTAATCACTCCAAAAACAAACAAAAGCAAATCCATTAAATAGAAAAAATATTCGAAATAAAAAGATTATTATAGACCAGAACAGAATTCTTTTAGAACTTTGGGAGGCTCTTGACATTTCTAAAATAATTTTATAATATGAAAACGTTATTATGATATGAGTTTTATAAAATTTGTAACTTGTTGTTATTAAATAAGTTAGTTCATGAAAACGTTTTCATAAATGGACGAAAAAAGTGAAGAAAACCAAAATTCTTAGTGTTCATGATGTAGCTTTTAAAGCAGGAGTTTCGATTTCCACCGTCTCTAGAGTAATTAATGGAGCTAAAAATATTAGTCCTGAAACTCTTTCAAAAGTACAGAGTGCAATAAAAGATTTGAACTTCAAACCGAATCGAGTGGCTCAAAGACTTCGACTTAAAAAAGGACAAAGAAAGCTAATCGGTCTTCTAGTCCCCGATATTCAAAATCCTTTTTATGTAGATGTAGTTAAAGGTGTCGAAGACTTAGCTTATGCACAAGGGTATGCTGTTTTTATGGGTAATTTTGGTCAGGCTGTCGATAAAGAAGACCTCTATTTAGATCTTATGCTCTCCGAATCAGTCGATGGTCTTATTGTTGCCCCTTCTACCGAAAAGCATAGTAAGATAGTATCGTTAGTCAAAAACCAATTCCCGATTGTCTGTGTCGATAGAGGACTCGCCGAAATAGAATCTGACCTAGTTATAGTTAATAACTATCAATTAGCGTTCGATGCCGTGGAACATCTTATAAATCGCGGACACAAGCAAATAGCTTATATCGGTGGTTTATCTTCAATTCCTACTACTGCAAGAAGAAAACAAGGTTATTTGGATGCTTTAACCAAACATGGAATAGAGATAAATGAAAGTTTAATAAAATTGGGCGATTCTAAACACGAAAGCGGAAGAATATTAGCCGCAGAACTTTTGAATATGAAAAACCGTCCCACAGCTCTATTTACAGGAAATAACTTAATCACATTAGGTGCCTTAGAAACAATTCACTCAAGAGAATTAAAGATCCCTAAAGAGATTGCAATCGTGGGATTTGATGATATGCCATGGTCAATTTCGCTTCATCCGCCTTTGACTGCCGTTAGTCAACCCGGTTATGAAATAGGTAATCGTGCCGCCGAAATGCTTTTCCATAGAATTAAAGACCCGATGAGGATACCCGTTAAATTGGTCTTGAGCGGTGAATTGAAAATCAGAAAATCGAGTTAATTATTATTCAATAGAATTATGAAAAAATATTTGAGAGGAATTTCATGATGAAAATAAAAAAAATTTATTTAGAAGGAATAGTTATTTTTTTACTTTCCGGATTCTTGTTCAATCTTCAATCGCAATCATTATCCATAACTCCCAAACCCACTTATATGGGAAAGATAACTATAGGAAGCAGTGCCACAAGAGATGTTTCTATTTTTAATATTACAGGAAGTAACGTTAATATCACTTCTATTTCCTTATCGGGTACTTCAGCATCAAAATTCGTAATTAACAATAACCCGGGTGCCGTAACATTAAGTCCTCTCCAAGAATTAGTATTAAAAATTACCTACACTCCAACGGCAATGGGAAAAGATATTAGTATGCTGGAGATAAAAACATCGTCTCAAACCTTTTCTGATTCTCTCATTGCTTATGGCTCTATCGTTCTGAATGATGTTTTAACTTTTGAAAGAATAATCGGTACTTCAGAAAATGATTCAGGGGCAATGATAAGGAAAACGAATGACGGCGGTTATATAATTGTAGGAAGTACAACAAAACCAGATGAGAATTACCCGGATGCTTATATACTAAAAACCGATCGATTCGGCGCCCCTTTATGGTCTAAAATATATGGAGGACAATATATTGATAACGCTTCTGATGTTCTTGTGCTTAATGATGGAAGTTTTATTGTAGTGGGGACTTCGGAATCTTATGGAACAGGAACTAATGATGTCTATGTAAGGAAATTAAATTCAAATGGTGACGAAATATGGTTCAAGTCTTTTACTACTACTTATGATGAAGGATGTGGCGCGATAATTAATGCCTCGGATGGAGGATATATTCTTACCGGAAGTAC
>CALDDL010000269.1 GCA_937936675.1 uncultured bacterium | reverse complement strand
TTATTAATTATCGCCAAGCACCGAGTATTAGTCCGATAAGAGTAAAATAGACTGTTATATACCCACCATTAATAAGAATATATTTCCATGAACGCCCCTCGAACAAAGCAATAACAGCAAATATTAAAGCAGCCCAACCGAACCCCGCTAAAAATCCGGCAGTCGCTCCCCACGCCATATCGGTTTTCGCATCACCTAAGAAAAAAGCCATATTGTAACTCATGATTAATGCAAAAACAAAGGTAAACGAATAGGTGATTGCAGGATTTACTTTCTTTAAATCTTCATCAGAAAAATTGTTTTCCTTTTTCCATCCTTTATAAAATAATAGTGGTGAATACCAAAGACCGCCTAATACTAGGCTAAGAATAGCACATACAAAAACTGCGAGATGATTAATGTACATATTTTCCATTTTGAAGCACTCCCCTATTTGATTGAAATAAATATAAAGATATTCGCTCTTATTTTCATCAATTTTTATGGCTTAAAAAAATAATACCGGGATACATTACTTCGATATGTCAGATTCCGATTTCCATAATGTGCGGAAAAAGATTGCAGCAATTATAATGGCAGCAATTCCTTGAGCAAAGATCGTCTCGGATGTTCCGACATAATGAGAGATGCTCCCTATCATTAGAGCACCAATCGGTTGCATTCCAAAAAATGCCATTGCATAATAACTCATTATTCTTCCTCGCATCTCTTTGGTAGATGAAGTCTGCAAAATTGTATTTGTGATAGTACCTAAAGACATCATCCCGAATCCCGATACCGTAGCAAAAATAAGTGCGAAAAAGATATTTTGTGTCTGAGAGAATAAAATCAAACCAAGTCCAAAAATCAGTAAAGCAAAAAATAATACTTTACGAAGATTCACTTCATGCTTTAATGATGCAAGGAATATTGCTCCAATTATTCCCCCAATCCCCGAAGCACTAAAGAGATAGCCATAAGTGGAAGCATTCCCATGAAGGGAGATTTTTGCTACTATCGGCAGCAACGTAACATAAGGTATTACCAAAAAACTGGTGAAGCTCAAAAGTAAAACAATTGCTCCAATCGAAGGAGCAGATTTCAAGTAAGTAATTCCTTCCTTTAATCCTTCGATTACTTTCTTTGTTCCTTCCTGCGGAATATATTTTGGCAGTCGCATCATTAGTAATGAAACAATTACAGCTACAAAGCTAAGAGCGTTAATCAAAAAACATACTCCCGCACCAAATAACTCAAGAACAATTCCTGCTATCGCCGGACCAACTAATTTAGCAACCTGCACCATAGAAGAATTTAAAGCAATCGCATTTCCCAAATCTTCTTTATTCTCCACCATATCCTGCACTAATGATTGTCTCGCAGGGACATCAAATGCATTTATTACTCCAAGTATTACACTTAAGAAAAGAATCTCTGGAACCGAATATTTTGTAAATACTATAATAAGTGTTAATAATATCGCCTGAATCATTGATGCCACTTGAGTAACGAGGAGTACTTTATATCTGCTATATCGATCTGCAATCGTTCCACCCAGAAGTGAAAATATAAATGTTGGGAACTGAATTGCGAATACAGAGAGCCCTAAAATAAATGCCGAATGAGTCTGGATATAGATCACCCAATAAACAGCCGTGCGCTGCATCCATGTACCCATAAGCGAAAAAGATTGCCCTGAAAAAAACAATCGATAATTCCGACTTCTAAATGCCTTAAATGTATTTATGCTTAATAACTTATTCATCAAATAAAATAATTACCTAAATATTACTCTCACAAATTTAGTGTAAATAAATCATTTTGTGGATTTAAGATGTTTATTTAAAAAAATTTTTGTATGCTTCGCTAATTGAATTAATCAAAGGAGAATTAATATGAAACTAGATATTCTCTTCCTCAATGATGTACATGCGTACCTAGAACCACACAACGAACTATTTTATTCCGGCAATAAAGAAATTATCGAAATAGCAGGGGGTTATTCTCGTCTTTTTACGAAGATAGAAAATATTCGTGCTCATAATCCAAATACACTTCTTTTCGATGGCGGCGATACTTTTCATGGCACTCTTCCAATAGTAGAATCAAAAGGTGAAGCGATGATTCCTATATTAAATAAATTCAATTTCTCGGCTATGACCGCACATTGGGATTTCGGTTACGGTCCTGAGCAATTGAAAAAATTAGCTTCTCAAATTACTTATCCTATTCTCGCCATAAATATTTATAATGAAGACGATAGTTTATTTTTTAAACCCTACATAATTATTAAAATAGAAAATTTCCGAATAGCAGTAATTGGAATATGCTCGAATATTATCGATAAGACAATGCCAGATCGATTTAGCGAAGGGATAAGAGTAACAGACGGGTCTGACGAACTTCCAAACTATATAGAAGAAGTAAAAAATGCGGAGGTCGATTTTATTATTTTACTATCTCATAATGGATTTCCGCAAGATGTAGAATTAGTAAAAAATAATTCGGGAATTGATTTATGTCTTAGTGCACATACTCATAATCGGATTTATAATCCAGTGAAAATCGAGAATAGTATTGTAGTTCAATGCGGCTGTCATGGGTCCTTCTTAGGTCATATTCAATTTGAATTTGATGAGAAAATAATTGCAGCAGGTGATTATAAATTAATTAAAATTGATGAATCAATAGAAAAAAATATCGAGATAGAAAAAATTATTAAAAATACACTCTCACCTTATAAATATCTCAATGAAAATATAGTAGGTAAGACGCCGATTATTTTACATAGATATAATACTCTTAATTCATCAATGGATAATCTTTTGCTTGCATCGATAAAATATATTACACAGACGGAGATAGCATTTTCAAATGGTTGGCGATATGGTGCTCCAATAGCTGCCGGCAATATAACCGAAATGGAACTATATAATATTATTCCGATGAATCCGCCTTTAGAGACTGTAGAATTAACCGGTAGTGAAATTATTGAAATGTTAGAAGAAAATTTGGAAAGAACTTTTTCTTCTAGACCTATGCAGCAAATGGGAGGTTATGTAAAAAGATGTTTAGGTATAACTATTAATATGAGAATTGAAAATCCCGAAGGCAGCAGAATACAAGAGATATACTTTGGAAACAATCATTTAGAAAACAATAGAATTTATAAAGTAAGCTTTGTTACGTCACAAGGCGTACCGAAAAAATATGATAGAGAAAGAAGAAAAATTGAAATAAAAGCAGTGGAAGCAATGAAAATATTCCTTAAAGAAAATCCTGATTTTGATTTCTCGGATTATAATGTATTTTATTTGGTATAAAAAAACTGATTTTTAATTTACACTTACATAGTTTTCTTTTCGGTCAAAAAAGTCCTCATATATTTTATGTAGTTGATATTACTACATTAACCAAGATGTTACTACCTCACAGCTATTAATATAATTTTTACAATTAATACCTTGCTTGCGCTCTAGCTTCAAAGACCTCCATTAACTTAATTTTACACCAGTAAGAAAAAGAAAAATATTTCTAAACAAGGAGTGAGTGAAAATATGAAAAAATACATATTGTTTTTGGTGGTTATGGGGGCAATGTTTGCATCACCTTTATTGGCACAGAATAGAGGATTTGGTTTGGGTCTAATGTTAGGTGAGCCGACAGGATTAAGTGCAAAGGCATGGACTTCACCAGTAAATGCAGTTGACTTTGGTTTAGGTGTAGGAGTCGGAGGTGATAGAATTAAATATAAAGGTGTATATAATGATGGCAGCAGAGTCCATTTCCATATGGATTATCTATGGCATTCTTTCAGGGCAATAGGAACAACCGGACGAGTACCGTTATATTATGGTATAGGTGCAAGATTCAATAGTGGCGGAGGATATGAAGAATCATTTGGCGTAAGAGGTGTAGTAGGGTTTGAATGGTTCCCTGATGATACAAGCTTAGATATTTTCTTTGAGGCAGTACCTGTATTCCAATTAACACCACTTACAGGTTTAGGATTTGATGCGGCTGTTGGTATCAGATATTTCTTTGAATAAAAATTATAAATTATATAGGGGATAAAAATATGAAGATCTTAAAAGGATTTTTGTTGTCGTTAGTGATTGTAATACCGATGTTGATTACGGGATGCAATGCTAGCAATGCAGTAAAAGGCGGAGCTATCGGAGGTGCAGCCGGCGGTGTAGTTGGAGGTGTAATTGGAAAACAATTTGGGAATACTACTATCGGTGCAATTGCGGGAGCAGCACTTGGAGGTACTGCCGGCGTTCTTATCGGTAAACACATGGATAAGCAAGCCGAAGAATTAAAAAAGGAAGTTGAAAATGCAAAGGTAGAAAGAGTAGGCGAAGGTATAAAAGTAACTTTCGATTCGGGAATATTATTCAAAACTAATGAATATGAATTAGAGCCAAATGCTAAAAAGAACGTTGCCAGTCTTGCGGAAATACTAAAAAAATATCCGGATTCTAATATTATGGTCGTTGGATATACAGATTCTGATGGAAGTGAAGAATATAATAAGACGCTTTCAGAAAAAAGAGCAAGTTCAGTTGCTGATTATGCAATACTTAATGGAATTAGTTCTTCAAGAATAAATGTAGTAGGATTAGGTGAAACAGAATTTGTGGCATCAAACGAAACTGAAGCCGGTAAAAGACAAAATAGAAGAGTGGAAATCGCTATCTATGCCAATGAGAAACTAAAAGAATTAGCTAAAGATAATGAGTTAAAAGTAAATTAAAAGTACATCACCCTAAATTGTTGGTTCCCTTTGAACACTATCAAAGTTTGTGACCCCTGATTCATTGGGAACCGGCAATTGTTATTAAATCATTTTACCTGCCCTTTAGAACATATCATACCTAGACTAACTTTCAAACAGTATTAGTGCATATTTGTAATTTGCAACTAAAACACAAATTATCACTTTAATCCATATATACATATTCTCGTTTTCAATATTAATGAATATTGAAAGAAAATAATTTCTCATCACTAACCTTAGCAATAGATATTGCCATCGTTATTCTCTCTCCGTTTTCATCTATTAGTTCAATTTTACAAACATCATTTTCGATTTTTTGATCTAATTTAATTTTTTCAATATCAGATTCATCATTAATCACTTTTATTAAATAGGTGGAGTGGAACGAGCCACTATTATTCAATTGATAAATAGAAGTTGGAGTCATTACGTTTTTTGCATGACTTCCGAAATAGTTTTCTTCAATTCTTAATATGGGCTGTTCGTTTTCAGAAACGGGAATCAGTGTGAGACTGTCTCCCGAATCTATTAATAATCTATTAGTATTTTTATGAGGAGTTACTTTTATATCGGAATATCTGAATATAGTTTCATAATTATGTTCATAATCGCACTCAAAATAATCATGGATAAGAAGATACTTATCTAAAACGAGTGCTACATCGCGAGTCCATTTAACGCCTGAATTTATTGCTTCATTCTCCGGTGAAATCATCCGGCTAAAAATATAATCCGGAGTAGTAACAAAATTTTTGATTTTATTATCGGTATATCTTTTAGCAGCCCATTGAACATCTTTAAGAGAGGTAAGGAAATCAGTTTTTCCATCTATAAGTACTGTATTATGTGCTTCTGACCTTCTATACCATTCAACGAGCAAAGGATTATCATAATTACAGCATCCGCTATCTACAAATATCGGTTTTTTATTATACCAAAAATTAACTGCTAATCTACCGGCATGATCATGCGCCCCGATTAATTTCGCAGCATATAAATTAACGTACCAAGATTCCCTTGCATTATTTTTGGATCGCATTACTGCAAATTCAGAATCGCTTAGCAGTGCTGAATTTGGAGCTTCCGGTAATTTCTTTTTCCCAATTATATCAGTTAATGTTGCCAGTACATAACCAGAATCTTGTTCGTAAGAATCATTAATAGGGAGAACTGTTCCATCAGGTTGTTTAATTATCGATAAATAGCGATACATCTTCTTTAGTAATGGGAGAATCTTCTCCGCTTCATCAATATTATTTGCTTTATATAAAAGATAAGCATCACGGAATACAGAAGTCATAAATGGATAATATCCAAACATCTGTTCAACGTTTCCGCCATCTTCATAGAATGCTTTATCGGCATGATGATTAATAATTCTTATTCCGGTTTGTAAAAGTTCCGGTGATTCCGGTAAAGATGGGAATAATATTGCAAGATAGAGGATAGCTAGAGCACCGTGCGATTGATGATTAAATTCATTTAATTCTTTCTTTCCAAAATCTTTTATTAATATCTTAGCATGCTGCCCCTGAAGATCGTAAATTAATTTTTTATCTGATTCTGATAAACCATCTTTAGATAAATAATAACACCAAGAGAGATTGATTGATCTCCATGCCACTTGCATATCAAACCAATTATATCGTGATTTAGAAGGACCTTCCATTGGATTTTCTTTAATCCAATTTTTCAGTAAGTCTATAATAAACTCTAAATATTTTTTATCTTTCTCGATATAATATAGTCTTGCAAATGAAGGGAGATAATAAAAGCGATTGAACCAAACACTTTTTTCTAATTCTGTTTTTTCAAAGATAGCCCAATCATTTGGAGTACCTAAATTCTTATCAAGAAATCCTTGATTTATAATTTTCGTAATTTCTTTATCATTTTCAGTTCCAAGAAATTCCATTTGAATAAACTTACCCCCTTGGTCTTTAGGGATAAATTCACCGTAATTATATTCTTTAGCATATTTATAGAATGGGAAATGACCTTCATTAGCAGGGATATTAAAGCGTTTTTCTAATGAATTAAATATTGGTTCGGCATTAAGAACTGATGAAAAGAGTGATCCGGAAAGAATCACACCTGTTCCAAGAACTGATTTCCCTAAAAAATTTCTTCTCGATATGTTATTATATTTTTCTTTCATAGATCACTTTAGTAAATAACATTAATAGTAATGAGATAACCACTGTAGTCCGTAATTAAGTACTAAATAATATCCGTTTATTTAAGAACAATCATTTTTTTACTTTGTATAAAATTATCTGCAGCCAATCGATAGTAATAAACACCACTTGCTAAATTAGAAGCATTGAATTCAACTTGATAATTACCGCCAGCTTGTTCTTTATTCACGAGTGTTTTTAATTCTCTTCCTAATTGATCAAAGATTGCAAGATGAACATTACTTTTACTCGGAATGGAATAATTTATAACCGTAACAGGATTAAATGGATTTGGATAGTTCTGCATTAATCCATATTCATTAGGTATTTCTTCACTTTTTTTTTCCTTTACATCAGTGATTACACTATTAATTGCTTGAAAAAATCCATTTCCGATTTTCTCATAGCCGCTTCGATTCGGGTGATACGAATCGCTCGAAATCTCACTATTCACCATCATGGAATTAATATCAATAAATGAAAGAT
>CALDDL010000268.1 GCA_937936675.1 uncultured bacterium | reverse complement strand
GTATCACTTGCCGGAATTGTTATATCTTGATTAAATGAACCTCCGAAATTCTCGATAGTGTATTTAAGTGCTTTATAGGCATTAATTCTTCCATATCCGAAATAATTATTTCTACCATTGGAATAAGAATATTGTCCAACTTTATCTGCTGAATTTTCTAAAATAGATTTTACTTGACTAAGGGAAAGGGAATTATTTATAGATTTTATAAGAGCAATTAAAGCGGATACTTGCGGAGCCGAAAATGATGTTCCACTTGCTGAAGCATAACCATTATTTAGAGCAGTAGTCCATAAACCAGTAGTTGAATTTGTTCTTCCGGGAGCATTTAACTCAACAAAAGAACCATAATTCCAACCATCGACAAAATTATTGTTTGCATCAGATCCACTAACTGCAATTACACTGGAATATTGAGCAGGATAACATGGATAGGGAATGAGTTCGCAAGGGCTAATAAACATATTATTTTCTGCGATATTCCCAGCAGAAGCAACAACAATTGAATTTTTACCGATGGCATAATTTATTGCATCTTTAATTAATGGGTAATCCCAATTGTAATAATAATTCAAACTAAGAGCAGATGAATTATTTTCAATTAGTTTTGGGGTACAACTTGGAAAATCTTTTTTTATTGTCTTAAAGCTCAAATTAATTACAGTTGCACCTGAATCTGCCGCATCTTTAATTTTTTATGCCAAAATATTCCTATATTCATCATCATTATACGGTTGGAATGTTAAGAGTTTTATATTCCATCCTAATGAGGCTATTCCAAGATTTCCATTATTTGTTGCCGCTCCGGCAAAACCGGCGACACTTGTTCCATGTACTTCTGTAACACCTCCCGGATTATTGTCCCCTCCAGCAATTTTTGATGATAAATCTGAATGAGCTAATTCAATTCCACTTGTTTCAATTAAGGCAATCTTTATATTAGGATTTCCTTTAGTGATGCCCAGGCATTTGGAGCATCAATCCTATCTAAATACCATTGTTCTCCATTTACATAATATTGGTCGTTTGGATATACTGCACAGTTTACTAATTGAACTGGTCCATGTGCATAATCAATCTCATAATGATTTTTTAATTTGTCAATAAGATTTTCAATTTCAATTGGTTTAGGAAATTGAATAATAAAAACTCTTGCAAGATTAGGCAATATTCTTTTTTCTCCAGAATATTTATCTATAAACAAAGTATCTTTCTCTTCTGCATTTGAAATCGCTTTTTTGATTTTAATATCATCCAAATTAATTTTTCTTTCATTGCAAAATCTTTTTATCGTTTCCTCAATACCTGAATATCTGCTGTTTATTTTGAAGCTATTTCTGTTCTCATCATGTATGTTTGAGGATAAAAATCCTTCGGACCTAATTTTGAAATAAATAAATGTGGATAACCGATCTCCTGTTTCTGAGAATGATAGTGGCGCCTCAGAAAAAACTTGCGCTTTTAATGAGGGATTAATTAACAATAAAGAGAATAATAAATAGTAAAAAAAGTATAATGGTTTTTTCATTTCTCCTTATCCTTTCTTAAATTATTCAATTATTTGTATGTGCGGAAATTTGTATTTATTCGGTATATAATCATATTTTGGTGATTTCCCTCTGGCTAATTTATACCACTCATCAGATATGTAGTTACGAAAATCATTGTTTAAATAGTCCGGAAATCGATAATTAATTACGATGGATGTAATAATTAAATATTCACCTGGTAATAAAGGGCGTTTAATTGTGCGAAATATATCTCCCTCCGGTATTCTATATGATATTATATCTTGATGGTATTCTCCCGGTAAGAGGTCTTTACCCCAATCAGCTCCCATCGGATCCGGATTTGAAAGTCCGTATGGATATAATTGAATATCATTATAAATACCGACATAAAAAACATATCCCGGTCTCATGATTTCTACTTTTTTATCCGAAACATTTGTAAATCGAACGGTGAATGTCATTTTATCTCCTATCTTATATTCTGACTTATCTGTCCATCCTTCAACTCTTAATAACTGCTTCAATTCTATCGGTGCTATCTTTCCATCTTTATCCACATCAAATGTATCAAGTTTTACTTTTCCTTTTTCTAAATATATTTTTGTATTTAATGAATCATAATCATTCAAGTAATAGATAAGATCATATGTGCCGGTATAAGTTGAATCAGCTTCTGTAAAGATAAGTGTATAGTTTCCACTCGAATCTGAACTTACACCACGATTGATTCCAGAGATATAAATAAGTGCATTGCTATGCTCGGTTTGATTTTCAAGTATCACTTTACCGTGAATTTTTGTTGTGTGCGTGGGATATGCTAATGGGGGTTCTACACCTTTTTCAGAGCACGAGGCAAGAATCAGAAGCAATGCTAATTGAGATAATAGTATCTTTTTCATAGCAATAACCTGCATAATTTGTTTTTGTAAGTTTAACTTAATGAGAAATAATTAGAAAAGATAGTACCAATATTTTTGCACTACTTTTTATGCCGATTAGTATTGATATAATAAAAATATACAGGTAAATTTTTGGTTAAATATTTAGGAATATATAAGAATAGCTATCCCAAAATTTATGGGCTATGCAGTTAAAAAATTGCTATGTTTTTATTGAAATAAAATCACAAATCTAAAATTAAATATTTTTTGTATTGAGGCGAGGGGGCTTAGGATTATTGTAGTTTTTGATTACTTAATATCTGCTAAATACTCTCTTATTCTTTTCCCTTCTGTGTCATAATAAATCTCTTTTATTAAAACACCGTTAGTATATTCCGCAATGCGATTTATTTTGCCTGATTCATAGTAGTTGTAATAACTGCCATCTAAGATATTATTTTTGAAGGTGATAAAATTAGATATTTCGCCATTTGGGAAATAGAATTTTGTTATACCTTCTTTGTTCCCATTTTTGTATGTCTCATCGGCACTTAATAATCCATTTTGATAATAACTTAGGATTGTCCCGTCGATTTTGCCGTTTCTATAATTACCGATAGTTTTTAACTTACCATTGGAATAGAATACAGTATAAGACCCATCTAATATTCCGTTTCTATATGTAACTTCACCTGATTTATAACCATCAGAGGAGTATTGAATAGCAACCCCTTCTTTTTTGTCATTTATATATTTGACGATTTCTGATAGACGACCATTATCATAATATAATTTTGCCTCTCCATTTGCCAGTCCGTTTTTATAGTTAATCACAGATTTAAGAAAGCCCGATTGATAATACTCTTTTGATACACCATTTTTTTTATTGTCTTTGAAATTGAGATTGGACTTGAGGAGACCATTACCGAAATATTCATTAAAATTTTCTTCTACTTTACCTATTTTGCTTCCGAACTCATATCGCACTCGTTTAACGACTTGACCGTTCTGGTATGTATCGAGTACTTTAATTGAGCCATCGGGGAAATATAAAAAAGATTGACCTTCAAGCTTATCGTTAACGTAATTTGCCTCAAGAGCGAGTCCGCCAAAATCGTAATAGGCTTTGCTCTTGCCTTCTAATTTGTCATTTATATAATTACGCTCTACCTCAAGCTTACCATTTTCAAAAAATATCTTTGAAATACCGTTAAGTTTACCATTTTTATAATTCCATACTGCAAGAAGTTCACCGCTTTTGTAATAAGTTCTGCTTTCGCCTTCTTGAACATTGTTTACGTATCGAGGTTCTGCCCAAAGCTCACCTGTTTCATAATACCACTTGGATATTCCTTCAAGCTTACCGTTTACGTAATTCCATTCCATACTTTTGATGCCATCAAAAAAGTACCATGTGGAAATTCCCTCTTCTTTTCCATTTTTGAAGAACCACTCTTTCCATAAACTACCATTTTCGTAAAACTCTTTATAAGTCCCGTTCTTTTTATTATCAATAAATATCCCTTCGGATTTCACTTTTCCGTTTGGATAAAAAGTTTTCTTTATTTCTTGTCCAAAAAGAAAAGAAGTAAATATTAAATAAAACAGTATAATTTTTCGGATATTTCGGTACATTAGCAATTGTGTTATTATATAAATGATTAATTCCCTAAAGAAACGACTTTATTAATATGTTTACAAGTAAAATAAAAATCTATTTTTTTGATTGTGACCCGGCAGGAATAATATTTTTTGCCAGTTTATTTAAGTACTCTCACTTAGTTTATGAAGACTTTATGAATAGTCTAAAAACCGAACGTGATTATTTCAAAGATAACGAATATTTGCTACCGATTATCAATGCAGAAGCAACGTACATTAAACCGATAAAAGTAGCAGATGAACTAACAGTCAATATGTCGGTTACTCAATTAAAAGATTCTTCATTCGAGCTTACATATAGTTTTTACAAAGATAACGCAATATTAGCAAAAGCGAAAACAGTTCATGTATGCGTTAATAAAGAAAAGTTCGAGAAGACCTCAATACCGGAAGAATTGAATAAACATCTTATATTTCATAAGAATCTATAATCTTAAGTAATTCTTCTCTCTTTATTTTCCCGAGTTCAGTAACGGGAAATTTATCTAGAAAATAAATTCTTTTTGGGATTTTATACGAAACAGTTTGTTTTTTTAAATAGTCTTTTATTTCTTCTTCAGTTGGGATCTTTGCATTAAGCTGCTTACGACTTTTTTCTTCATCAGTTAGTTTGATACCACTAAGCCGTACGCCCTCGTCTAAGTGGTTGGGAATCTTTTCCCCTCCAGTTAAGTTAGTTCCGCTTTTAAGTATAACAGCCGCACAAAGAATCTGCCCCCATTTCTCATCTTCTCTGCCAAACGAGAATGCGGAGACTATTGAGGGATGCGAAGTAATAAGATTATTGACCTCGATGAGATTAATATTTTCTCCGCCTGAGACTATCATATCTTCTCGTCTGGAATCGATATAGAGATAACCTTCGCTATCTAAATGACCATAATCAAAAGTATTGAACCACCCCTTTTCTCTATATGAATTAGGATAATTTATATATCCTTTCATTAAAGAATCGGATTTAAGCAAAATATGTCCTTCTTTATCAAGTTTTATTTTTACATCAAAAAGAGGGGTACCAGCGGAATCGATTTTATCAATATGCTTATTACAGTTAAAACCTGTGATCATCGATGTCGTTTCGGTAGAGCCATAAACTTTATAAATTTTCATTCTTTTTTCGATCGCTTTTTTTACGGTTGTAGGATTAGAAAATCCACCGCCAAGAAAGATTGCCTTAAGACCATCGTGAAATTGATAGTCCGATTCTAGAAAGTCGAATAATGTTTTTGAAACAATAGAGATATAATTAACTAATTGCGATTGCACTGAATTAAATATATCAATTGATTTAAAAGATGCGGGAATAACAATTGCATTACCCGAAAAGAGTGCTCGAAATATTATTTGAAATCCACCTATATGATAAAATGGAAGTGTTAATCCGAATTTTTCATTACTTTTAATTGGTACAAGAGAATTTATACAATGAGAATTATTTATAAGATTGGCAAAAGTTAATTCTACTGCTTTTGGTTTAGAAGTGGAACCGGAAGTAAATAAAATCAATGCACTGTTCTTTGAGGAATGAATCTTTAAATCAAAATCTCCGGAGTTTGTTATAGCAGCGGACTTAGTTCTTATGGACTTGGTAAGCTCACTAAAATTAATTTTTATATCAAGTTCTTTTATTAAATCAGTCTGTTGTTCTTTGGTAAAGTTTGGATTAATTACTACGGGTATATTTCCCGAAGACCAAATTGATAATAGTGATATTATAAAATCATAGGGAGAATTATCAGATGTAATTATTCTTTCATTTTTTAATCCGCTTAAAAATTCTTGTGAAATAAATTTTGAATATGATAATATCTCTAAATAAGTCGATACTTTTTCATGGGAAATTATTGCCGGATCATTATTTGATTTAAATAAAATCATTATACATTAATCAATAAATTATTCGGATATTTCAATGAATCGATCTTTATTTCTCCATTTCTTATTAAATACAATTCTTCACTAATATCATTTTTTATAAATGTCCCAGTTGAGAGTCCATGTGCATAATTATGATCGAGGAGAGAAGCTAAGAGAATCAATGAATGGCGCGTAAGATAGCTTTCAAAAGCTGATGTAATAATTATTTTCTTTCGGTTTTTTGTTATTATATCAGCAAGTTCAAAAAGAGAACCGGAGAGGGCAGGTTTCAAAATCAAGAAATCGATCTCGTCTATTTGCTCCAACATTTTAAGATTGTCATTGTTTCGGCAATCATAATCAATAGCAATTTTTACAAGTTTTTCTGCGCCTAGTTCAATATTGTCTTCGAGTGTTCTACATGGGTCCTCTATGTACTCAATATTTTTTATTTGCGATAAAATTTCTAAATTTTTCTTTGCAGTTTCTAAATCCCAAAGACCATTTACGTCTAATCTTATTTTTACTTCGCTCGGGATATTCTTAATTATTTCCAATTCATTTGAAAAATTATTTCCAATTTTGATTTTAACCGTTGGGAAAATATCGTCAGAAAATTTTTGGTTCAAAGAAAAAAGAGAATTGACGAAGATAGTTTCTGGGTAATTGAAAATGATTAAGGGATTGCAATCTTGTATTGATTTATATAAGAATGCTTGTTCAATTCCATATTTGATGCTTGGAGGCAGACTATACAGGTCATTCGCAATTGTATCTAAATTAATGACTGCGTTTAATAACTTACTTAGTGAATTGATGATATCCGATTTTGTTTCTTTAGAAAATGGATAAAGGGGAGCAGCTTCGGATATAAATTCAATTCCGGTTTCGTCAATAAATTTCATCAAATAGATTTCACGCTTAGAGTATGTATGATTTGATGAAGAAAAATTTTGATTAAATAGAATAGTATAAGGGCTATACTTTATTAATCGTAAGCTCATACCAATAAGCCAATCGAAAATAAGAAACCAAAGAGAGCAGAAAATTTAGCTGTAAGCTCGAGAGTCTTATTTAATTCCGCACCTTTATAAGTATAGAGCATTTTAATTAATTTTATCGCTGCGGGTATTGTTAATAAGGGAATGAGTACGAATATACTTTTTTGGTAACGGAAATATATAATTACAATAGAAAAATATGAAACCAAGAGAAGTGAAATATACTGCCATTGAGAAAAACGATCACCGAATTTCACTGCTAAAGTGCGCTTACCGTTTTGAGAATCTTCGAGACGATCTCTAAAATTATTAATTACAAGAATATTAGTAATTAGAGCACCTACCGGTATTGAAGCCCAAATAGCTATTGGCGAGAGTATGAGTGCTTGAGTATAATAAGTCCCCACCGTACCCACGAACCCGAAAAAAATAAAAACGAATAGATCGCCTAATCCATTATAAGCCAAGGGATATGGTCCTGCCGTATAGGCGATGCCCGCAATAATAGATAATATCCCAATGATAAGAATAAAAATTCCACCAAGATATACTAAATAAAGACCGAGCAAAAAAGTAGCAATGAAAATTATAGCAATACCGAACTTCATCTCCGGAATAGTTAATAAACCCGAGGCGGCAGCTCTTTGAGGTCCCGTTCTTTGATGAGTATCTTTACCCGATAAAAAATCATAAAGATCATTAACTACATTAGTCCCTATCTGAATTAATAAGCTGCAAAGAAGCGCGACAAATGCAGCTAACCAATTCTCTTTACCTTCGGAGAAGGCAATGGATGTACCTATAAGTACGGGTACGATAGCTGCAGGGAGAGTTTTTGGTCTGCTTGCAATAATCCAGCTATTTATTTTTTCTTTAAGCATTTGCTAAGGCACGCGCGGAAATTTTTTGAAATTTGGTTTTCTCTTTTCATTATAAGCGTTCTTTCCTTCTTGAGCTTCTTCACTCATATAGTAGAGAAGAGTAGCGTTACCGGCTAATTCCTGAATGCCCGCTTGTCCGTCTAATTCAGCATTGAATGCCGATTTAAGTAAGCGAAGAGAAAGAGGACTTTTTTCCAAAATTTCATACGCCCATTGAACGCCAATATCTTCAAGCTGATCGACCGGTACAACTTTATTTACTAATCCCATATCCAAAGCCTCTTGAGCATTGTATTGATGGCATAGATACCAAATTTCTCGAGCTTTCTTTTGTCCAACGATACGCGCCAAATAACTCGAACCGAAGCCGCCATCGAAACTTCCAACTTTAGGACCTGTCTGCCCGAAAATTGCGTTATCTGCTGCGATAGTTAAATCGCAAACAACATGTAAGACATGACCTCCTCCTATTGCATAACCGGCAACGAGCGCAATAACGGGTTTAGGAATGCTTCTAATCTGTTTTTGGACATCTAGAATATTAAGACGAGGTACGCCATCTCCTCCAATATAACCTTTATTGCCTCTGATTGATTGGTCTCCACCGGAACAGAAAGCATATTTACCATCTTTAGCTGGACCTGCACCAGTAAGAAGTATAACGCCAATTGATGTATCTTCTTTTGCGTCATCAAATGCCGCATAAAGTTCTAATACCGTTTCTGGTCTAAAAGCATTTCGCTTCTCCGGTCGATTAATAGTAATCTTTGCAATACCATCCATTTTTTCATAGACGATATCTTTATATTTCTTTGCTTTTTTCCACTTATATTTCATAATCTAACTTAATCCTTTCAAAAATTTATTCACTAATTTAATAAATTCATCGGGCTTTTCTAAATGTGTATTATGTCCCGCATCATTTATTATTTCCCAACTTGAAGATTGAATAATAGATTTTATTTTTTTATTTATGTTACAATATTTTTGGTCAAGGGAGCCGCTAATTAATAATAAAGGAACAGCAATTTTATTTAATTGATCCCAATAAGAAGGCATTAATCCTTGAGAATAATATTTAAGAGAATTTTTTATACCTATAATATTTCCCTCCAATTTGCTATTTAATAATTTTTCAAACCGATGAGTATCCTTCCGGAGTGAATTAAATAACGGTTGTTCATACCATTCATCAAAAAATTTCTCAATTCCGATAGTTTCTAATCGTTCTGCAAGGCGAGAATCTGAAAGAGTCCTATTTTCTCTCTCTTTTTTATCGATGATTCCCGGAGAACTACTTTCTAATATTAATGCGGAAATTTCATTAGGATATTGAATTGCATAACCGAGTGCAATTCTTCCACCCATTGAATAACCGCAGAGAATAGGAGTAATAACATTAAGAGATTTTATCACTTCCCGGATTTGATTAATAATAGATTCTGAGTAATAGAAGTGAATATTCGTGGGAGAATCGCTTTTACCATGACCAATTAAATCAACAGATATTACCTGGAAATTTTCGGGAAGTAAAGGAAAAATAAATTCCCAATCATTTGCACTTCCTCCAAATCCATGGAAAAAAATAATAGTTTTTTTTGAATGATCAATCTCTTCGGACTCGAAGATTAAGTTTAATTTTATTCCTTCAAAATCAATTTTCATTTATGAACTTGTCGGTTAATAAAATTACATTTTTCCAATATTCATCGCGAATCTGCTTTGATTCAAAAGAATTAGTTTTGATCTCCAAAAGAGTAAATCCTGCCTGTTTTAAAGAAAGTCTTCTTTTTAGTTCGCGTGAGCTATTAATTCTGAAATAATTACCGCCGAAACTCTTTGTGATTTTTCCCAAATTAAGATTATGCGGAGTAATAAAAAAGTCATCGAAGAATTTTCTATATTTTGAAATGGGAAGAGATTCAAATATTCCGCCGCCATTATTATTTATTAATATTACTGTAAGAGGGATATTATATTTAACGGCAGATTGTATAGATGAAACATCATAGAAATATCCTAAGTCTCCCGTAATTAAAAAATTATTTGTTGATTGGGATGCAATGCCGAGTGCTGTAGAAATAATTCCATCGATTCCGCTTGCTCCACGGTTGCAATAAAGGTTTATCTGTTTCTCCATATTGGATGCGAAGAAATCTAAATCTCTAATGGGCATACTCGAAGAAATGAATAAGTTACTTTTTACAGGAATAAAATTTAATGCATCTAGGATTACTTTTGCCTCAAATCCAAAATTTACATTTTTAAAAAATTCTTTCTTAGCAGTATCAATAGTGGAATCGAGTTTTAGCAAATTTTTTGTATAGAGAGATGATTTTTTTATTTTAATTTTTGGTAAGACAGAAATGCAAAAGTCTGTTTCATTTATTGATAGAGTTGTATCAAAATTCCCGGTGGGATCAACCTTATCGATATGATTCGAAACACTCAGCTTATATGCTTTTGAATGATTCAGAAAATCCAATACAGATGCGGATGTGGGAGATTTACCTACAAGAATAATGATCTCAGGATCATTTTGCAAAACAAATTGATTTGATTTAACAAAACCCGTAAAGTTATTTAGTGCATAGGGGTCGTTATTATTAATTCTAGATGATGAGCTTCCATCAAAATAGATTGGGAATTTTAATTTTGAATTGAGCTTTTTGATAGAAGAAGAAAATTCTTTTTGATTCTTCTCTCCGCTTACAATAATTAGTCCGGAGGAAGAACCATTTATTTTTTTCAATATCTCAGAATCAATTATTATTTTTTTAGATTCCGATGTAGAAAAGTCTTTAAGAGCAATGCCAAATGCTTTATCTAAAAATTCGGGTGCAACTCGATCAGTCGTAGAATCAGGTTCAAACGGTTTATCGTACTGCAAATTAAGGTGTACGGGACCTTTTGCGTATATGAAACCTTTCATTAAAATATCGTCTATTGCACCGATAAATTCACCGATAGAATTGAAATTAAGTTCGGGTGTAGGAATATCATATTGAGCGAGAATATGATTATTAAAAAGGGATGCCTGATTAATAGTTTGATTAATACCGCGATTGCGCAATGATTGCGGTCGATCCGCTGTTATAATTATTAATGGTGTCTGCTGGTAGTAAGCCTCCACTACCGCAGGATATAATTCTGCTGCGGCAGAGCCCGAGGTTGTAACAATAATAGTCGGGATCCCCGTTTTTTTTGCAATACCTAAAGCAAAAAAACCACTGCTTCTTTCATCTATAAAGACATATTTTTTAAAATACTCTTGTGCGGCAAATGAATAGGTTAATGAAGTACTTCTTGAACCGGGAGAAATAGTTACATTTCTAATTCCGAATTTTTGAAGCCTTATTAAAAGTAAATCACTCCAAAAAATATTTCTGTTAATTGCTATTTTCATAATTGAATAAAGATAAGATTGGTTTTAGTTTTAATTTTGTTTCATGATATTCGGATTCTGCATCAGAGCCTCTTACGATGCCACAACCTGCAAAAGCGTAAAGAGAATTATCTTTTAATAAACCGGATCTGATTGCGACACAGAAATCAGCTTGAGACTTATGATTATACCAACCAATTAAACCGGAGTAAAGTCCTCGATCATATTCTTCGGTCTTAGAGATAATTTTAATAGCCTCTTTTTTGGGATAGCCACAAATTGCAGAAGTTGGATAAAGTTGATCTATTAATTCATCAACACTAATGGTATCTTTTACATGAGCTTTAATTGGAGTCCATAAGTGCTGAATGTTATTTAGTTTTTTTATTTTTGGCATTATATCAATTTCGATAGTATCCACGTATCCTTCTAAATTTTCGGTAATATAATCAACCACATTTTTATGTTCGGCAAGGTTCTTATTATCTTTTAATAGTTCCGATGCTAATTTTTCATCCAATAATTTGTTAGAACCTCTTGCGATAGACCCCGCTAAGGCTTCTGTTTCCAAAAGTCTTCCCTTTAAACTAAACAATTTTTCGGGTGAAGCACCAAAGAAAATTGAATCTCCTTCAAATAAAACAAAAATATAGCAATCCTTATATTTTTTGGATAATGAGGAGGTTATTTTATCAATATCATAATTAGCTATTTTTCGATGAATATATTTCGAAAGTACAATTTTTTTTACTTCACCATTGCGAATATGATCTAAATACGCGTTAATACTATTTTCCCAATCATTAAAATCATCCTCTTTTGTTACGTCGTCTTTTTCAGATTTTGTTTCTTCTGAAAATAAATTGTCGGTTTCATTTTTATCGACTGAAATCAAATTGAGCAAATTGAGGATTTTATCATAATCATTATTATTAAAAAAATTAGCTACCAAATATGATTTAGAATCTGATTGGAGTATAATAAGATAAGGAATATAATCTTCTTCGCTGAAATGATTCCAAATGCCATTAATTTTCTTGACAGGGAATTTTTTTGTCTTTAGTACCAATGGAATAGGGAAGCTTGAAAATTCGTCCCAATTATGAAGTATGTTTGAAGGATCATATTTTTGAGAAGATGCAGAAATTAAAGAAGAAATAGCAATAAAAGAGAATTCCATATTTGGTTTTTCCCAATAAAGAATTTTCTCATTAATGTTATTGAAATTGTTGATACAGATTTTTTTAAAAGGTATATTTATTGGAATTACAATGCTTTTCAAGTCCCATTGATTTATCTTAAGATAGTTTATCAAAATTCGTTCTATTTTTTTCGGAAAATCCAATTTCGAAACCTATATATGAATTGAAATAGTAAATTTAATTTATATTCCTAAAGATTCCAACGAGAATAAACTTGGAACTTAAGTTAAGATATTAAGTATAATTAAATAAATTGATATTGATTTAACCATTTAAAAGATTTATTTTAATAAATAGAATTAGGTAACTGATTTATTAACTAACGGAGGTATAATGGATACAACAAAATCCAAATTAGCACTTGATGTTTGGGAAAAACTATCGAAAGCTTATGATAAGGTTCGCAAAGTTCAAGTAAAACAGATGTATGAGCAGAAGCTAACCGCTCCTCAATTCCAAGTGCTAGATGTATTATTAAAATCGGGTCCTGTTCCCTTAAAAAGGATCAGCGAAGAATTAATGGTAACAGGTGCTAATATCACTTGTGTTGTTGACAATCTCGAAAAAGAAGAATTTGTTCAAAGAATTCACTCTAAAGAAGATCGTAGAGTAATCCTTGCAGAATTAACCGCAAAGGGTAAAGAAAAAATTGATTCAATTCTTCCTTCTTATACCGAGAATATGTCGTCTGTTGCAGGTTCGCTTACAGAACAAGAACAGGAAGAACTAGTACGTTTACTCGCAAAACTTTTATAAGTATTACTTAGCAAAAACAATGCAAATCCATTCATCCAATGCAATTGTATCGATACACTGAAAGCCCTCGAGTGTATAAAAGTTTGTGATATCGAGTTCATCTGTTTTTAATAAGCCGGAAAGTATTAGCTTTCCGGCTTTTTTTGTTTTAGCATAAATATCTTTTGATATATCTATCAATATATGGCGGTTAATATTAGCAACCACGAGATCAAAATCACTTTCTTCAATATCCTTTAATTCACCAAGTACAACTTTTACTTTATTCTCCAAATGATTGAGAGCCACGTTTTCATTTCCATTTAGTTGGCACCATTCATCATTATCAAGCGCAATGGCAGACTTAGCACCTAATAATACGGAGGCTATTGCAAGCACTCCTGTACCGCTTCCAATGTCTAAAACTTTTTCTCCACCTTTGATATATTTTTCAAGTTTTCCTAAGACTAATTTAGTTGTCTGATGTTCGCCGGTACCGAAAGACATTTTTGGGTCAATCTTAATTACGATATCATCTTCTTTAGGTTCAAATTCTTTGAATGAAGGTTGTATCACTAATCTTTCGGTTACTCTTATAACATTTATTTTCTTTTCCCATTCTTCATTCCAGTTCATATCCTCGTGAGTGGAAGATTCAATTTCATAACGCTCGATTATATTTTCATCTTTTGCTTTTTGTAAAATCTCTTCGATGGCTTCCTTATTCACAGAATCCAATTTTGTGGTATAAACAGTTAAGTAAGTATCGTTATCAATTATCCCGTCCAAATCAAGCTGCCACAATAATCCGCTTATTGATTCATTATTTACTGGAGCTGTTCTAATTATAAATTCATTATAGGTTTTCATCAATTTTCCGATTTGTAATTATTATAAAAAAATAAGCAGAAATTATCTGCGAAGTTACGTGCTTGAGAAGCAGATTCTTTGTAATTATTTAGAAGAAGAGTAAACGCAATAAGATCATTTTCTTTTGAATAAAAATAACCTGCAAGAGAGGTAACTCCTGAAAGAGTTCCGGTCTTTGCTCGCAATCTTTTTTCCAAGTTTGTATTAATAAATCTATTTTTAAGAGAACCATCTATTCCCGCAATGGGAAGTGAACTATAGATGTAATAAAATAATTCTCTATTTTTATATACGAATATAAGCAGGTCATTGATTGCTTTAGATGAAAGCATATTATAAAAAGATAGTCCCGAAGCGTCAGCAAAAATATTTACCAAACCCGGAGAGACAATTGCTGCTAGGCTGTCATTAAATTTAAGTCCGTCCTTATAAGAGATATTCTCTTTCAATTTAGCTGAAGCTAATTTGAGAAGAAGCATTTCAGCCCCAATATTACTGCTCGTTTTATTGGTTTTATAAATTGTGTGATTGATTGGATTTTTAATTGAACATAATTTTGATGAAGCATCCTCTTTTACTTTCCCCTGAAGAAACTTTCCATGAAAACTAATATTATATTTTTTAAAAGAAGATTTAATTAATTCAGAGGCATATTTGATAGGAGAAGCTATACTTATAGTAGTTTTATCTAATGAATCTGCAATCGAAATGTTTCCTTTAATTACAATATTTTCTTTGTTCTTAGCGAAATAGCGATCGAATTGCAAACTGGTTTTTGTGTCTTTGTTTGAAGTAACTGATTTATTAAAGATATTAAAATAGGGAATATCAGGATAGAGAGTAATTCTTGGTTTTCCGAAATTCGAATCGGGATATGTATTAATAGATACGATATTACTCTCAATATTTAGAGCAGAGAGCTTCGGTGTATATCCATAAGGCGAGTCGTCCCACATCCAACCCGATCCCCATTCAATAGTATCTTTTAATGATAGATCAAAAATAAAATTTCCTTTGATAGTTTTTATTCCAGATTGTTTGAGCATTAATACTAACGAATCCAATTGGGCAATTGATAGGAACGGGTCCAAACTACCTTTTAGATAAACATTTCCTTTTAATGATGATGAGATAATTTTACCATCATGAAATAGAGACGTTTCAAAAAATTTATCTTCGTTAGAAAAATATAGTACTGAAGTGGTGGTAAATAATTTTAAGACAGAAGCGGGACGCATTAAAATGGAATCATTCCTTGATGCAATTGATCTATTCTTTGTAAGATTGAAAAAATTATATGCCACTAATGAACTGCGTGAGAAGGAATCGTCTATATATTCATTCAACGAATCTTCTAAAGTTAATATCTTCTTTTGAGAATAAACTTGGGAAAAAAGAAGAACCGAAAAAAATATAATTAATAGTTTTTTCACTTAATTAAAAATACTCTCTTTCTCTGAACTTAACTCCGATCTCTTCGGTAACAAATTTCTTTGCGGCTTCGGTATCAACTGCGCTGATACCTACAATAGAAAGAACAACATCCGTATAATTTTTTGCTTTCTTTGCAAAGTCGATCATCTCGGCATGCATTTTAGGATCGACTCGCATCAGTTTAGCGTATTGCTCAGGATCGGTAGAATTAAGGCTAATCGATACTGTATCAATAGTATTTTTTAGTTCCGGAGTAATATCGCGCTTATTAATATAATTGCCATGACCATCCGTATTCATACGTGTATGACCGCCATTTTCTTTAACGTACATAGCCACTTCTTTTACAACATCCCATCTTATAGTAGGTTCACCATAACCGCAGAATACAATCTCTTTGAATCTTTTCGGGTCTCCGATTTCATTTATATAAACTGATGCATCGGGCTCTTCAGATTTTTTCATCTTAAGGTTATAACCGCTAATTACCGCTAGACCTTTTCTATCGCAAAAGACACAATCTGCATTACATCTATTTGTTACGTTAACGTAAAGCGAATTACCAATCTGATATGTAAATGATAAATCGGGATTCATTCCAATACCAAAAAATTTATGGACATTATAGTTAGTTGTTCTAACGATATCTTCAGGACGGAGATTTTGTATTTCGGCAATTTTATCAACAATCTTAGTAAGATAAGCCGGTTCATTGCGCTGTCCTCTTAATGGAGCTGGCGTCATAAATGGTGAATCAGTTTCTAGCATAATATTTTCGGAAGAAACTTTTGATAAAATTTCTCTAAGGTTATCTGCTTTTGGATAAGTAATATTACCAGTAAATGAGATAAAATGATGAAGTTCAATTAATTCACGAGCATCGCTAAGACCACCTGAGAAGCAATGAAATTGCGCTCGAAGTCCCTTTGCCGAAAACTCTCGGATAATAGCCATCATATCTTCGTCAGATTCTCTATTATGTATTATGGCTGGTAAATTAAGTTCTATGGCAAGTTCTAATTGAGCACGAAAAGCTTTTATCTGAGTTTCTTTCGGCGAATAATCATAATGGTAATCGAGTCCTATCTCGCCTATTGCCACTACCTTTTTATTTTGAGCAAGTGCCCTGAGTTCATTCATATTATTATCGTTCCATTCTTTAGAATCTAGTGGATGAATTCCGACAGTACAATATATCATATCGAACCTCTTAGATAGCTCAATAGCTTCGAGAGATGAAGCGAGATGAGTTGCAGGTACAATTATATATTTTACTCCACTATCTTTTGCTCTATTTATTACATCGTTTAAATCATTTGAGTAATTCGGATAAAACAGATGTGCATGTGTATCAATCATTATAAATGCCTTTATTATTATTCAATATTTCCAATAACTCTATAGCCAAATTCAATATCTTTTAATTCATTTTCCAAATTCGGTAAATCGTTTTTATTTATTATAGCCACCAAGCCGATACCATTATTAAAAACTAATTGCATTTCTTCTTCGTTCAATGATCCGGTTTCCTGAATGAATTTGAAAATTGCAGGACGTTCCCATGTAGTCCAATCTATTTTAATAGTAAGCCCTTCAGGGACAACACGTTTAGTATTACCTATTAATCCACCACCAGTTATATGAGAAAATGCTTTTACGTCAATAGAATTTTTAATAGTTGTAATCACATTATAATATGAGCGGTGTACTTTTAATAATTCTTCACCAAGAGAATTATCTAATGTTTCGGGTTTATAATTTACGTCATATTTCGGGAATAGAACTTTACGTGCTAATGAATATCCATTCGTGTGAAGTCCATTAGAATCAAAGCCAATTAATATATCACCTTTAGAAACTTTAGAGCCATCAATAATATTTTCTCTATCAACAAGCCCGACTATTGTTCCGGACATATCATATTCATTCGGGTCATATAAACCGGGCATCTCGGCAGTTTCTCCACCGATTAATGCTACACCATTTTCTTTGCATGCAATTGAAAATCCCTTTATAATCTGTTCAGCTCGATCAGGATTAAGTTTCCCGAATGCTAAATAATCGAGAAAATATTGTGGGTCTGCACCGCATACTGCAATATCATTAATGCAATGGTTCACCAAGTCCTGTCCTACCGTATCATGTTTATCCATCATAAATGCTACTTTGAGTTTTGTCCCCACTCCATCGACACTCGATACTAATACAGGATTTTTGTATTTTTGAAGGTCAATTCCATAAAAAGAACCGAAATGACCTATGCCGGAAAGAACATTTTTATTAAAAGTAGATTTTGCGAGTGATTTAATTCTATTGACGACTTCATCTCCCGCTTCGATATCAACTCCTGCTGATTTATAGCTTTCGTTCAAACTGACCCCATAGATTTTTTATAATTAATTTTAAATATAAGCAAAAACTGAAAGTGAAACCGAACCTGAAGAAAAATTGTAAAATGAAGCAAAAGTTAATATTTTTTCATAAATTTTAAAGTTAAATCGAAATTTATAAATGGAAATGGATAGTTATACATTAAAAGATAGAGAAAAAGCGATACTTAGATATATAATTCACCAATTTATTATGACAGCAAATCCGGTGGGTTCACGTTATATATCAAAGAAGTATGATATCGGGCTTTCGCCGGCATCGATTCGCAATATTATGTCCGATCTCGAAGACCTTGGTTATCTCAATCATCCGCATACATCGGCAGGAAGAATCCCGACCGATAAAGGTTACCGCGTTTATGTGGATTCTTTAATGGATCCGCCGAAATTGGATAAAAATTTAAGAAAGATGATCGACTCAAATTTTGATACTGCATCTAATGCCACGGAAGATATTTTATTAGTTGCATCGAATATTTTAACTGAACTCACTAATCAGATTGCAGTGGTAAGTTTTCCAAAATTCGATAATGCAGTTTTGGAAAAAATTCAAATTGTACTTTTATCATCTACTCGGATATTAGTAATAATTAGTGTGATATCAGGTGTGGTAAGAACAATTACTTTGGAACTTAATGCCGAAGTGAAAGAAGAACAGATTAATAAGGTGCAATCTATATTGAATGAAAAACTCGGCGGGCTGAAATTTTCAGAAATTAAAACTTCTATCGGCAATAGAGTTAAAGATATTGATGATGATTCTTTCAAACCTATCGTAAGGGTTTTTCTTGATTCAGTCGATAAGATATTCAAAACAGAATCTTCGGAAAAGACTATTATATCAGGTACGAAAAATTTAATAAAGCAACCTGAATTTGAAAGTGTTCAACACTTCCAAAGTATAATAGAATTAATTGAAAATAAGGATATTATTATTCATATACTTGAGACTCAGAAATCGAACGTTAGTGATATAACAATTACAATCGGTCATGAAAATAGCGATGAAAAATTTTGTAATTATAGTATGATCTCGAAGGAATATACTTTTGGGGACGTTAAAGGGACTTTAGGAATAATGGGTCCTAAGAGAATGGAATATCCCCGAATTGTTGCTGCTGTCCAATATATAGCAGACCAACTTTCAAATGAATTAAAAAAACAAATATAAAGGAAAATACAATGGATGATATTAAAGATGAAAATATGGGTTTGGAAAACGAAGAAACCAAAGGCAAAGAAATCAATAAAGAAGAAATAGGAAATGAAGAAAATTTAGAAACCAATAACGAAGAGACGGAAAACGAGGCGGGTAATGATTTGCAGAAAAAAATAGAAGAATTAGAAAAAGCTAATTTGGACTTGAAAGACACTCTCCTTAGAAGAGTAGCAGATTTTGAAAATTATAAAAGAAGAGTAGATCAAGAACAAAAAAGTTTTCTTTCTTTTGCAAATGAATCTTTGCTCCTCAATATACTACCGGTATATGATGATCTTGAGAGATCTTTGGAGCATGCCGATGAGCAGGCTAATTATGAAAGTCTGAAAAAAGGTCTTCAATTAGTATTTGATAAATTTACTAAGGTATTAGAGAGTCAAGGAGTAACAAAAATAGCAGAAAAAGGAGACGCATTCGATTTTAATATGCATGATGCATTAATGCAGAAGCCGGATGATTCAGTGCCGCCGCATACAGTTCTCGAAGTTTTAGAAAAAGGATATAAATTGAGAGATAAAGTGATTCGTCACGCAAAAGTAATTGTTAGTCAAGAATTAATTTCATAAAATAAAAAATCAGGAAAATGGAAAAGAGAGATTATTACGAAATATTGGGTGTGGAGAAAAACGCATCAAAAGAAGATTTAAAGAAAGCATATAGAAAATTAGCGATGCAATATCATCCTGATAGAAATCCGGGAAATAAAGAAGCAGAAGATAAATTTAAGGAAGCAGCAGAAGCTTATGAGATTCTAAGCCACGATGATAAACGCGCAAAATATGATAGGTACGGACATAGCGGAATAAAGGGAGGACAAGATTTCCAAGGTTTTGGAGATGCTAATGATATCTTCTCACATTTCTCGGATATATTTGGTTCGAGTTTCGGCGGCGGCGGAGGAGGTTCTATTTTTGATGATTTCTTCGGCGGCGGTTCTTCGCAACAGAGGAGAAGACAGCGTCAAACAGGTACTCCCGGAGCCGATCTTAAGATTACACTTAAACTTACTTTAGAAGAGATTGCTAAAGGTACTACTAAGAAAGTTAAAATTAAGAAATATAATAAATGCGAAACTTGCGGAGGCACGGGAGCAAAAAATTCTTCATCGTTCAAAAACTGTTCTGTATGTAATGGTACCGGAGAAGTAAGACAAGTTTCGAGATCGGTATTTGGTCAATTCGTTAATGTAACAAGTTGTAATAATTGTAGTGGAACGGGAAAAATTATATCAGATAGATGTACCGATTGCTCAGGTGAAGGTAGAGTTAATTCGGAAGCAACGATAAAAATAAACGTTCCTGCAGGAGTATATGATAATAGCTATTTAACTCTTTCGGGACAGGGTAATGCAGGAAAAAACGGAGGAAGAAACGGCGATATAATTGTAGTCTTCCAAGAATTGCCGCATGAATATCTGGTTCGAGACGGGGATAATGTGATTTATGAATTAAATATTTCTTATCCTGAAGCGGTGCTTGGAACTGATGTTGAAGTACCTACATTAAGCGGAAGAGCAAAACTAAAGATTAATCCTGGTACTCAGGCGGGTGTATATCTTAAGATGAGGGAGAAGGGAATCCAGCATCTTAATAGCCATGGTGCGGGTGATCAATTGGTTAAAATTAATATTCACGTACCAAATCGCGTTACTTCCAGTGAAAAAGAGTTACTTAATCAATTACAAAAAATGGATAATATAAAAGTACCGACTTGAAATTAAACTTTTTTAATAAGTTAATCGGTAAAATTGGCTTTACGGTAACAGAGGGAAAAGTGATTCTTTTTCTTTTGTTTACTATTATTACAGGGTCAATAATTAAATATAGTTTTTCTGATACGGAATTGCCTCAATTAAATAGTATAAATTATACAAAAGAAGATAGTTTGTTCTTTTTAAAAAATGATTCAATAAAAGCAGAAACAGAAAAAAATATAAAAAAAAGTATTGCTTCTAAAGCAGAACTTTTGGATTTTAACGCTAATAAAATAGAATCCCATAAGATAGATATAAATAAAGCAGGGATATCGGAATTAATTCTTCTTCCGGGAATAGGAGAAAAAACCGCCCGTAAGATTATTGACTATCGAAATGCGAAAGGGAGCTTTGAAAAAGAGGACGATCTGATTAAAGTAAAGGGGATAGGTCCGGTAAAGCTTTCTAAAATAAAAAATTATATTATTGTGAAATAAAGAAAAATCTCCGGAGGAAAAATATGTCAACTAAATCAGAACCCTGGTATATACATGCCGGGCTTTATGCCGTTATATTAGTTTTAATCTATGTATTAATCAGAGTAGCAATTATTGAACCGCAAGAAATTGTAGAGAATGAAAAATATTTTAAAGCTGAATCGAGAGCTAGAATGCTTAATATCAGAGAAGCCGAAAAATTATGGTTCAATAAGTATAATAGATTTACCGATAGCATGGATAGCTTAGTAAATTTCTTAAAAAACGATCCAAGTGTAAAGAAAGCAATATCAGGAACAGATACGGTTACCGGAAAATCAACCAATACATTTGTAAGCTTGAAAGACGGTGAATTTTTATGGGATTCATTATTCAGATCACCAAAAAGCGGTCAGCCTTTTCTATTAGCAGTTGATACATCAAAAACCGCTGATACAGTAATCGATAGAAGAGGAAATGTAATCAAAGTGGATTCAACAACAGTTATCGGAAGAAGATATGTTGTTTCCAGCCCTGACGGATATGGTTCCGTAGGTGATTTGTATAGTGATGCAATGCGTTATACTGCATCATGGGAATAAAATGATAGATGCCTGTATTCCGGAATCATCTTGGCTGCTTTCTATCAATTGATAAAATCCAGTTTGTTGAAATAGTTTTTGAAAGTAATGCTTTTCATTTGGGAAACCTTGAAGAGATAGTTTTTGAGAATAAAATAGATTTGGGCGGCAGCCGCCCAAATCTTATTTCTCAAATTAATGATGCCCTCTCCCAATTTACAAAAGAATCTTCTTTTAGCTCCCGCTTTATATCCTTTTCTCTATCGAATCAGTTCTTTAATATTTTCCAAATACCCATTGAAGAATCCTTAATAAAAAAAGATCAACTTGATAATTTTAAATGGGAAAGCGGAGTTCTTTACCCATGGATTGATAGTAAATCCTTATTGATCCAAAATATAGATGTAAGCTCCGAACTTCTTCCTTATAAATCATCAATCGTATTCGGACTTAAAAAGGAAATATTAGTTTCACTCAATAAATCAGCCGCCGAAAATAATCTCGAACTACGTTATATCGATAATGCTCATATATCGTCTAATGCATTTATTAAGTTGGATAAGGCTTCAATAACCGAGGAAGCTACTATAAGTATTTATTTTGAAGAGAATATTTTTTCTATATCGCTACTTCATAATAATATACCCTTGGTCTTTAAGGTTATGGAGTATAAAGATAAAATCGATTATTTTATTCTTAAGAATGAATTGGAGAAGATGAAATCTTTAGTGGAAAAAGGGGAGAAGAAAATTTCTGATTTATATATTTTCAATGAATTAGGGAATGAAAAAATAATTAATAATTTGATGAATGATTTTCATTGGAATATAATAAGAACGAATCCATTCTTTGGGATTAAAGCGAATAAAAATATTGTTCATAAAAATTTATATACTGATCTGTTTAATTCATTTACTAGTGCTGTCGGAATAGCCTTGCGAGTAGTCTAATGAGAATTATTTCAGGAATATACGGCGGAAGGAAAGTAAAGTTTCCTAACTCAAAATTAGTTCGTCCAACCACTGATAAAGTAAAAGAATCACTATTTAATTATTTATATAATAAGATAGATTTTGATGAGGTGATTGCTGCGGATGTTTATGCGGGATCAGGTTCGCTTGGATTAGAAGCATTAAGCCGAGGAGCTTCAGAAGTTCATTTTGTTGAAAAAAGTTTTCAAGTGGCTAAAGTTCTTAAGGAGAACATAGATTCTTTAAATGCCGGCGATGAATGCAGAATTTTTAATATGGAAGCGATTAAGTTTTCTACATTAACCGAACATGTAAAATATGGATTGATCTTAGCCGACCCCCCATTCTTCAAAAATGACATTCATTTAGTAGTAAAGAATCTAATAAAAAATAATTTTTTGGAAGATGACGGAATATTAATAATTGAACGTTCGGTTCAAACTCGTAAAGAGGATGTTGAAAATTTTGGATTCGAACCGTTCAAGACTATTGGCGATAGCCTGATATACCAATTTATTAATAGTTAATAAATACTTAACTTGTAACGAACACATATTTACAACTATCTTTAAAGTAAAAAAAATGAAAAAAGTAATTTATCCGGGCACATTTGATCCTGTAACCAACGGACATATTGATATCGTAAAAAGAGCGATAGAATTATTTGATGAAGTAATTGTAACTATTGCAAGGAATCCGGGAAAGATGACGGGTATGTTTACAATTGAAGAGCGGTTAGATATGCTGCGCGAAAGCTTAAAAGAATTCGATACCGTTACAGTTGATTCATTTGATGGTTTAGTAGTTGATCACGCTCAAGCTATGGGAGCAGTCGGAATTATAAGAGGATTAAGAGCGGTATCCGATTTTGAATATGAATTCCAGATGGCACTTATGAATCGCAAACTTAATCCTGAATTGACTACAATATTTTTAATGCCGCATGAAAAATACACATATTTAAATTCAACGATTGTAAGGAATTTATCACAGTTTAATAGTGATATTTCGGACTTCGTCCCTCCGGCAGTTATAAAGATGATTGAAAGTAAGAAGACGAAATAGTAACATATAATTTTTCAATAAATCTGACGAGAGTAAAAAAACTCAAGTAATAGCTCACACTCAAGCGGGATTTATTTCTAAAATTCTTCTAGAAACCGGTGAATAGAACTTCAATACTAAAGTAGAAATAATCGAAATGGTGTTAAAAGATAAAACAATTTGTTTCAAGAGCGAAACATTTATTAGCTATTACCGAAACAAAATGTTTCAATAAGAGTATCTATCCTAAAATAATAGTATATAAATACCTAATAATCTGAATATATTTTATTGGCAAAGTTTTTGCAATATGTTGAGGATATTTCCTTTAATCTATAACTTAACAGAGGTAAAAAAACTAATGGAAAAACAAACTAGAAAAGACTTTTTGGCGAATTCGTCAAAATTTGCACTTGGTGCAGCAGTTGGTGTAGCAGGATTAAACTTTTTAGCAAACGACAAATTAAAAGCAGATGGAAAAGTAGCATGGCCTTTTCCTTATGTGCAGTTAGACCCGGAAGATGTAAGAAAAAAAGCACATTATTTATACTGGCATGATATGGATTGCTGTGCAGGTGCTTTTGGTGGTGTAGTAGAAGCATTAAGAGAAAAAGTAGGCGAACCATGGACATCTTTACCAATTGAAGTAATGCTTTTTGGAAGAGGCGGCGGAAATGGTTGGGGAACACTTTGCGGTGCTATCAATGGTGGTGCGGCTCTTATCAGTTTAGCTGTTTCTAAAGCCGATTCAGGTAAATTAATTAATGAACTTTGGGGATGGTATGCATCTAATAAACTTCCTACAGATGCTTCAAATCAAACAGCAGTTGCAGGTAATTTTTTAGAGCATAAATATGATGCTGCACTGCCACAGAATATTTGCGGAAGTACATTATGTCACGTATCTGTTTCAGACTGGTGTAATAATGCTAAGAAAAAATTCTCCGATCTTGAAAGAAAAGAAAGATGTGCAAGAGTAACAGGCGATTGCGCAGCTAAAGTAGTCGAAATATTAAATGCACATTATGCTTCAACATTTGTATCGACATTCACTACAACAGCAGGAACAAAAGCTTGTATGGGATGCCACGGTTCTAATTTATTATATAATGTAAATTCAAATATGGATTGCCAGCAATGTCATGGCGACCCACATTCAACAACCGAAGTTATCCGCGAAGATTCACCAATGGGAAGCGATTTTGAATTGAGTCAAAATTATCCTAATCCATTTAATCCATCAACCAAATTATCATTCTCTTTACCAAGAGCAGAGAACGTAGCTCTTATTGTTTATGATATCAATGGTAATGAAATTAAGAGATTAGTAAATAATGAAAATTTAGCAGCAGGTTCATATAGTTTAGAATGGAACGGAACAAATATGAGCGGTAATAAAGTTGCAAGCGGAATTTATTTCGCAAGAATGACAGCAGGCAATTATCAGCAGACAAAGAAGATGAACCTCGTTAAGTAATAGATACAATGCAGTGAAATGAAAGCCGATGCAAAACATCGGCTTTTTTTTTGTTCAAATGATAAATAAAGAGATTGAATTAACTTGCTTAAGAATTTGATAAGAGATATTTTGAGATATCAAGATTCTTTAATATTGGATAAGGAAGTTATATGAGTCTAAGTCAAATAGCACGTTCAATCAAAGCATCTCCCACCTTAGCACTAAATGAAAAAGCAGCAATATTAAGAGAGAAAGGTGATCCTGTAATTCATCTCGGAGGCGGCGAACCAAAAAGCAGAGCGCCTATGGACGCTCTATTAGCAGCAGTAAATTCAATCAATACAGGCGAAGTAAGATATGCTCCGGCAGACGGAATACCGGACTTAAAGAAATCAATTATCCGTTACACAGAAGAATACTATCACAGAAAAGTTAATCCCGAAAATATCATTGCATCGAGCGGCGCAAAGCAAGCACTAATGGTAGCATTGCAGGCAATACTCAATCCGCAGGAAGAAGTAATATTCCCGGTACCTTATTGGGTTAGCTATCCCGATATGATTAAGTTATGTGGTGGGATTCCGGTTCCGGCACCCGCCGAAGACGGAACGTTTTATCCCCGCCTAAAAGATATCGAAATGAGAGTCGGCTCTTATACTAAAGCAGTTATAATTAATTCTCCTAATAATCCATCCGGGGCAATGTACTCGAAAGAGTTTATCGCAGAGGTGGTAGAGTTTTGCGAAAAGAAAGACCTTTATTTAATAATGGATGATATTTATCATCGCTTAGTTTTTGATGGTAAAAAACCATTTAGCTGTTATGATTTCACAAAGTTATCGGTGGAAAACTCAAAGATAATCGTTATTAATGGTGTATCTAAGCAATATGCAATGACCGGTTTTAGGATTGGCTGGGCAGTAGGTAATAAAAAAGTAATCGAAGCAATGGCTAATATTCAAGGGCATCAAACATCTGGTCCATCGGTGCTTTTACAGAAAGCGGCAGTTGGTGCTCTTAATGGAATTCAATCTTCCGTTGAATCACTTCGCGTTACGTTAGAAAATAATAGAAATATATTAATCGATTTACTTAGTTCTTTTAACGGAGTGAAGGTAACAAAACCGGACGGAACATTTTATTGCTTTGCTGATTTTAGTGCCTATGAAAAAGATTCAAATAAACTTTCCCAATTTTTGATTGATAAGGTGATGGTTTTAACTGTACCCGGAAAAGAGTTTGGAATGGATGGATATTTAAGAATCAGTTTCTGCGGAACAATTAAAGATATGACCGAAGGAATCGAGAGAATGAAATGGGCACTTGATCCTAATTCACCTAATGAATTATATATCGGCGACCGCAAATTAGTGAGGGATTGGTCATGAGTAAATATTTAGATTTTCAGACTCCCGCATCAAAGCAGGCAATGGAACTTGCATCCGATTTCAGATTGAAAAATCAGGGGCTAACGAATCTCGATAGAATATATTGGAATCTCGCCGATGAACCTTTATACGAAGAGATAATTTTTAGGAACGAAGCAAAGCTTTCTAAGCATGGTGCAATTGTAGTAAATACAGGTAAGCACACAGCAAGAGCCGCTGCGGATAAATTTATTGTTATGGAAGAATCTAACTCTAAAGATATCTGGTGGGGCAATTACAACCGTCCTTATGCTCATGAAAAATGGAGTCAATTAATGGGACGTCTTCAGGCATGGCTTCAAGGCGAAGAAGTTTTCGTCCAAGATGTATATGCAGGTGCCGATCCGGATTATAGAATGCCCGTAAGAATTATCACCGAAAAGGCATGGCATTCATTATTCGTTCGCAATATGTTTATTACAACCGATGATAAAGATGAATTAAAAAACTTAATACCGGAATTTACGGTTATATGCGTACCCGGATTTAAAGTTGATCCAATTACCGACAGCACAAGAACTGATACTGCCATAATCTTAAATTTTGAACAGCGCACGGCAATCATAGCAAATACATTATATGGCGGAGAAATTAAGAAATCAATTTTCACTGTACTTAATTTCCTTCTTACATATCAGGATGTACTTCCGATGCATTGCTCTGCAAACGTTGGTGATAATGGTGAAGTAGCGTTATTCTTTGGATTGAGCGGCACTGGAAAAACCACCCTTTCTGCCGATCCAAAGAGACGTTTAATTGGAGATGACGAACATGGCTGGAGTTCTCAAGGTGTATTCAATTTTGAAGGGGGCTGCTATGCTAAAGTTATACGTCTTTCTGCAGAACATGAACCGCAGATTTATGAAACTACAAAAAGATTTGGAACGATTTTAGAAAATGTAGTTTTTGATCCAATAACACGCAGAATCGATTTGGATGATGATACATTAACTGAAAATACACGTGCTTCTTATCCGCTCGAGTTTATTCCTAATATTGCTCCGAATGGATATGTAAGGACACATCCAAAGAATATCATTTTCTTAACCTGCGATGCCACTGGCACACTTCCACCAATTTCGAGATTGAATCCCGAGCAAGCACAGTATCATTTCATCAGCGGATATACATCAAAGATTGCAGGAACGGAAATTGGACTTGGAATAGAGCCTCAGCTTACTTTCAGTGCATGTTTCGGTGGTCCGTTTATGGTTCGTCATCCGTTCGATTATTCGGAAATGTTAAAGCAGAGAATGCTAAAAACAAAAGCTCAATGCTGGTTAGTTAATACAGGTTGGGTAGGCGGAAGATTTGGAGTAGGAAAGAGAATCAGTATTCGTCATACTCGTAATCTTCTGAATGCTGCTTTAGAAGGAAAACTTGATAAAGTAAAGTATAGGAAAGATAAGTTATTTGGTTTTGATGTTCCCGTTACTTGTCCTGATGTCCCTGAAGAAGTATTAGACCCTTCCAGTTCATGGGGAAATAAAGATGAGTATTGGAAGAAGTATGATGCTTTAGCAGCACGATTTGTAGAGAATTTTAAGTTGTTTGAAAAAGGTTGTTCCGAAGAGGTGATTGCTGCCGGTCCAAAACGGATGTCATCTCAGAAAAAGAAATAATACTGTTATTCCTTCCGATGGGAATGGGGATAATTTCCTCATTCCCTTTTTTTTAATAAACGGTATGGGGAGCTAAAAATATTTTCTATATAGACTCTTTCATAACTGCAGATGGATATTATCAGCTTTGAATTTTTCCTGATATTTTTTCACGTCAAATTTTGACTTGCAGCCATTATAGTTCATATAACGGATTTTACCAAAGATAGGTCTATCAAACCACGCACGATCATGAACGCCTCCTATTGACCATGCAATGCCTGTATATCCATTTGGGTCGCGTCCATCCAACTGATATTTATCATTGAGATAGATTGCAATCTTCATCGCCTCTTCATTTGAAGGAGTCCATTCAAGAATTTTTTTTGCCCAATACATTCTCATATAGCCGTGCATAGTTCCGAATTTAACCATCTCGAGTTGAGCCGCATTCCAAAGGGGATCATGCGTTTCTCCTTTTTCAAATTGTTCGATCGAATACAAAAATTCTCTGGGATCGTTTCTATGTTCGTTAATAGTTTTTTTCGCCCAATCAGGAAATCCTTCGATCGAATCATAATTTTTATTATAATAACAGAAATTATCCGAAAGCTCTCTTCGTATTATTAACTCTTCTAAAAAAGATTTTTGTGATTCGGGATATTCAATAAATGGTTCAGATTCTAATGCAATTCTTTGAGCAGAAATCTGTCCGTAGTGTAAATAAGGAGAAAGATTAGAGGTAGCTTCTTTATTCGGGTCATTTCTTTCTGTCGCATAGTTTTTAAGTTTATGATTCAAGAAATCGGCTAGAACTTTTATTGCAATATCTTCTCCGGGTTTAATCCATTCTATCTCTGTTACATCTCTATTAACTTTCAATGATGAAAAAATATTGTCCCAATCGTTCTTAAAATTAAGATCGCTTTGAGGCATTTTCTTTAAAGATGGATACGATTCTAGAAATTCAGAAAGCAACCGATTAATCTTAGGTCGGATTGTATATGCGCCAAACTCAACTTTCTGCGAAGCTACTAAACAGGGGACAATATTATGAGCATCAACTTCATAAAAGGGAATTGAAATATTTTTTGCAACTTCTCGTTTCCAAATGCGCGCAATTTTTAATGGATTAAAATCAGAAACTAATATTGAACATTTATTATCTTCAATAAATTTGAGTAGATTAGTCTCCGGTCTGCCTAATAAAATAATGAAAGGGATATTCTTTTTAGAAAGTTTTATTTCTAATTCTTGAAGACCTTTTAACATAAAAGCGTATTGACGGATAGTTGCTTCTAGAAAATCGGGAACTAAATTAAAGGCAACTATCAAAGGAGAGTTTGTCTCAATTGCTTTTTCTTGAGCAAAAATTAAAGCCCAATTATCTTCAGACCTTTGATCACGCTGCATCCAATATAAAACCGGACCTTGTTTTTGATCGCCATCTTGAAGCAGTCGGACTCGTTTATTGTTCATATCATTATTTCGAAAATTAATTATGCAGAAATACTATCTATCTATTTGAAATTATTTAGAGCAGCTTTTAATAAAGTAATTTGATTAACTATTCTTTCCCATATCAAGAATCTCATCATATTCCATTTTTGTAACGGGCATAACAGATAAACGGTTTCCTCTTTGAATAAGTTTCATTTCGGAGAGTTTAGGATTATTTTTTATTTCGGAAAGCGGAACAATATTTTTGAATTTTTCTACGAACTTAACATCAATCATATACCAAGTAGGATTATCTTCCTTGCTTTTAGGATCGTAATGAGGATCATTTGGATCGAATGCCGAAAAATCAGGATATGATTCTTTGACAACTTCACACACCCCTGCAATACCCATCGGATCACAATTAGAATGATAGTATAAAACTTTATCCCCAATTTTCATCTCGTCACGCATATAATTGCGAGCTAGATAATTTCTAACTCCATCCCAATAAGTAGTTTTCTTCTCCGCATTTGCAAGGTCATCAATAGAAAAAACATCAGGCTCAGATTTAATTAACCAATACTTAGGCATAATTACTCCTTATAAAATATAAAACAAAATATTCCAAAATCGGATCTAGTTGAAAATTTATATTAGAAAAATGTTCTCTGAAATTTCTGGCAATTATCAAAAA
>CALDDL010000267.1 GCA_937936675.1 uncultured bacterium | reverse complement strand
CCACCTGCGTGGATTTCTCCATCAATTTTTCCACCCCATAAGAAACCTGATTGGAAAACGGCTGTTTTATAACTTCCTATTGGATAAACTAATCCCGCTGTACTATCAGGGGTAATATCGAAATTACCATTATTTTTTATCCACGTGGAGATTTTATTAATATTAAATTTTGTGTAAGAAGATTTGTTGTAAACCGGATTTGCATAAGAAGATTTTGTGGAAGAAAGTTCCCCAATGGAACTTTGAGATGATGATGTATTATCATCCCCGCTCTTCTGAGCATTCATGCTCATTGAAGGAAGAACTAAAATAATAAAAGAGATTAAAGCTAATTTGTAAATTTTATTCATATCGCCCGCCTCATAATACTCTTATCTTAGGAGAAATGTATCCAATTTTTCTTCTAAAAGATATACTAAAATTTTGGTATGAGAATATCTATTTATCTTAAATGCACAATCGCAAAAATCGCCAATGAGTATAATGCCTACTATTTTTGTATGAAAATTTCTATTTATATTAAATGTCCCATCTTAAGAAAATTTAATGAGTATGGAACTAATTATTTTGGAGCGAACTATTTAATCAGCAGCATCTTCCTTGTTTGAGTAAATTCTCCGGTTTGCAATCGGTAGAAATAAATTCCGCTTGATAATCCGCTTCCATCAAATTCATAAGTAAATCTTCCTGCACTAAGCTCCTTATTAACTAATGTCGCAACTTCTCTTCCGAGTATATCATATATCTTTAGTGTAGTAAAACTCATCTTTGTTAATGAAAATCTAATATTTGTAGTGGGATTAAACGGATTAGGATAATTTTGTGAAAGAGAATAATCCTGTGGTATTTGTTCGTAATAGTTTTCGTTCCCTTCGATATCATTTATTATCGGCTTAGCTGTAAAGAATCTTATTTGTCTATTAGCATCAGGGAGTTTTGCAGTAGACGTGTACATAACAAACATAGTATTTGTTAAATAAGGATACTTAAATTCACCCGTTGAACTACCCCATGTAATATTAGCCGATGTAAAAAGTTTGTTCTCGGCTATGTATTGAGATTCTTTTGCAGTGTCGTAACTTATTTCATTGCCTTCGGTATCATAGCCCTGCCAAGCGAATATTAATTCAGTTGTAGGTCTATGCCAGTTTACATCATATTTCCCGGTTGGTTCAATAGACCATATACCATCATTATCATTATCTCGGAAACCTGCAAACAATCTAATTTTTTCCATTGTAGGATATTTGATACGATAGACAGAGAATGGAAGATATGTTACTTCACCCGAAGCCCTACTCTTATAGATAAATTCATCAAAATAGCTATAAGCCAAAGATTTTTCTCCGAAATCGATAATGAGGTCATCGTTTCCCCAATAATCAAATCGATCATAATCAGAAGCAAGTTTTGGTAAGTTCACAGCCCCTGCTTGATTACTTAATATATAACCATTAGGTCCTAAGCTTGCAGGAGCTAAACCTACATTAACATCCTTTAATATATCACCCTCCATTTCGGATATTTGGAGAATGAAAGAATGAGGTCCATTATAATTTGCAACGAAACTTCTATTTTCAGTAATAACAAATTGATAGGTCGAGTCTGTAGAGATGACAGAATCTTTCTCTGTCCAGTGTGAAAATGTATAACCATAATTATTTCGTGCAATCAGTTTTACATTTTCTCCATATTTATAAACTCCATCTCCAAAAATCAATCCTACTG
>CALDDL010000266.1 GCA_937936675.1 uncultured bacterium | reverse complement strand
GTACGAAATTATGAAGATATGAAAAAGTATGATCTCTTTTTCTAATTATGATATTATTATATTAATCGCATTTTTTCTAATCTTAGTAATAATAGGATTAATACCTGCCATAAAAGATAAAAATTCTAAAGGCGAGTTTTTATTAGCCGGAAGAAAGATGGGCTTAACATTTTTTGTGATGACAAATGTTTCAACATGGTATGGGGGAATACTTGGGATCGGTGAGTTTACTTATAATTATGGATTAATTAGTTGGACAACTCAAGGACTACCATATTATTTTTTCGCAATATTATTCGCATTCTTCTTAGCAAAAAAAGTAAGGAAATCTAATCTTCATACAATACCCGAAAAAATAAAACAGATTTATGGTGTAAAAGCAGGGATAATTTCAGCAATATTTATTTTCTTTCTAGCTTCACCAGCTCCTTATTTATTAATGTCGGCAAATATATTCGAGATATTATTCGGGCTAAATAAATATTATGCGGTTTTTATAAGTGCAATAGTGGCGGTATTATTTGTAATTAAAGGAGGATATAAATCAGATCTTTTTACCGATGTATTCCAATTCTTTGTAATGTTCCTTGGATTTATTGCGATAGTGTATTTCTCTTATGAAAAGTTTTCAGGCTTAGAATATTTAGTACAGCGGCTTCCTTCAAATCATTTAAATCCTACGGGCGGATTTTCTATTTATTATTTAATTACATGGTTTATTATTGCGTTTTGGACTTTTGCCGATCCCGGTTTTCATCAAAGATGTTACTCGGTAAAAAATGAAAAAATAGCTTTTAAGGGAATTTTAATTTCTGTTATCTTTTGGATTTTATTTGATTTCTTAACAACTTCAACAGGGCTTTATTCAAAAGCATATTTTGGAGATTCTATTGATGCGATATTATCTTTTCCGCTTTATGCCAATGCGATTTTAAGTTCTGGATGGAAAGGATTATTTTTTGCAGGGCTATTTGCCACAATTTATTCTACGCTTAATAGTTTCCTATTTATCAGTTCTTCTACATTAATAAATGATATTGCTCCGCATTTGAAAGCCCTTAAAATTTATAAAAAATCTTTTGTTACTAAAACGCGTTATACCATCATTCTAACTGCCTTGTTATCAGTAATTATAGTTTTATTTTCTGAATCGGTAGTTCAACTTTGGTATATATTAGGAAGTCTATTTATTCCGGGACTTTTATTTTTAATAATAGCAGCATATTATCCCAAGCTAAAAATATCAATGCAACTTTCCGAATTACAATTAATTATGGGGTTTTTGGTTAGTTTGATGATTTTTATTTTAAAAACTATTGGGATTGAAATATTTAGAGATATAGAGCCACTTTTAATAGGGTTATTAGTAGTGGCTCTAATTCAAATATTTGGTCATTATAAGAGATTAAAGAATTAACTTAATAAAATTTCTCTTGCCTACTTTCAATATCATTTCTTTTTCTAGACGAAGTTGGAATTTTGTGTCAGTAATTTTTTCGCTATCTAAAGAAACTCCACCTTGAGTAAGCAATCTTCTAGCTTCGCTTTTTGTAGGTGCGAAACCAACTTCCACAATTAGCTCCAAGAGGTCATAATTTTTATCATTTTCTAATTTAAAAGATTTTAGATCATCGGGAAGTCCTTTCTTAATAAAAATTCTATCGAATTCTTCTTGAGCATTATTTGCGGCATCCAAATCATGATACATTTCAACAAGTTTTTTTGCTAAGGTTCTTTTAATATCACGTGGATTCGTTTCCGGATTAGAAAGTTCCGATTTAATATTATTCAATTCAATCGGAGGAATATCGGTGAGTAATTCAAAATAAGTAAAAATCAAATTATCGGGAATAGAAAGAGTTTTACCAAATATATCTTTAGGAGTTTCATCGATCCCGATATAGTTATCCATTGATTTACTCATTTTCTCAACGCCATCAGTACCAACAAGTAGAGGCATCGTAAGAATAACTTGTGGCTCAACACCAAATTCTCTCTGAATATCGCGTCCTACTAATAAATTAAATTTTTGATCAGTACCACCAAGTTCAACATCACTTTTAATTGCAACAGAGTCCATAGCTTGTGCCAAAGGATAAAGGAATTCATGAAGACTAATGGGAACGCCCGATTTATATCTCTTTGTGAAATCATCTCGTTCAAGCATTCGTGCAACTGTATATTTAGAAGAGAGTTTTATAACATCTTCAAAATTCATTGTACTTAGCCATTCGGAATTATGAACAATATTAGTTTTCTCCGGATGCAAAATTTTTGAGGCTTGTTCAAAATATGAGATTCCATTTTGTTTTGCTTCTTCGAAAGTAAGAGGCGGACGTGCGGAATTACGACCTGAAGGATCGCCTATCATACCTGTAAAATCACCAATAATAAGAATTGCCTGATGACCTAATTCTTGAAACTGTGCAAGTTTACGAAGAACAACAGAATGACCGAGATGAAGATCAGGTCTAGTTGGATCGCAACCAAGTTTTATATTTAATGGTTTATTTTCCTTTAATGATTTCTCTAATTTTTTAATCAATTCATCTTCGGGGATAATTTCAAATGCCCCTCTTTTAATAACATCCATTTGCTCATTAATTGGCGGGAATAAATTTTTCACTTTTACAAAAACTCCTTATCTTTTTAAATTTCTTGCTATTTCACGTTTTATTTCTCGCGTAGCAATATCTTCGCGTTTATCATAACTTTTTTTACCAAAAGCTATTCCGAGTTCCACTTTTACTCTTTGACCTTTGAAATATAATCGTAATGGTATTAGCGTAGCTCCTTTATCATTTGTTGCGCGAGAAATCTTTTTTATTTCGCTTTTATTTAATAATAATTTTCTTTCTCTAACAGGGTCGTGATTATTAATGTTCCCTTGTTCAAAAGCACTAATAGTACAATTAAGTAAAATGACTTCGCCATTACGAATAGTAGCATAACTATCAGTAAGATTAGCTTTGTTTTGGCGCAATGCTTTTACTTCAGTACCGACCAGAGAAATTCCTGCTTCATAAGTTTGCTTTATAAAGTAATCGTGCGTAGCTTTTCTATTAACGGTTATATTTTTTTCTTCTATTAATGGCATAATGTGATTAAATTAAATATTAAAGTTATATTTTATATTTTTTCAACCAATTGAATGCGAAACTAAAAATAAATGGCAGAAAAACATTTTTTAGAGCAGACTAAATATACAAAAGAATTTATAATCCCTTATTTAAAAGAGCATATTTCTCCATTGAAAAATATGAGTGTATTAGAAATTGGATGTGCAGAAGCTGGATTGCTTTCTGTATTTGACGAATTGGAATGTAAGACGACAGGGATTGAAATAAGTCCTCATCGTGCTCAATTTGCTAGAGATCATAATAAGAACTCTATAATCATTGAAGGGGATATAACGAGTGAAGAAATCGTTCCCCGGATAAATGATAAATATGATCTTATCATAATGAGAGAAGTTATTGAGCATCTACATAGTAAGGAAAATGCTTTAGCAAATATTTCTAAACTCCTAAAAAAAGATGGCTATTTATTTATATCATTTCCTCCTCGATATTCTCCTTTTGCGGGACATCAACAAATTGGCAGGACTAAACTTAGCAAAATCCCTTATCTTCATCTTCTCCCCAAAAAGTTATTAAATGTATTGAAAAATAAAATGGATGAAAGAGAAGACTTTGTAGATGAAATAAAACTTAACTATGCAACTGGAATGTCAATTAACAGATTTGAAAAATTGATTGCTCCATTCGGATATAAGATTATTCAAAAGGATTTATATTTATTCAGACCAATTTATTCGCAACGATACGGACTCCCGATTATAAAAGTTCCCGGGATTCCGATAATAAAAGAAGCAATTTCATTTGGTTACGAAATATTATTTAAAAAATCATAATAGAAGGTAATTTATGTTAGATATTCAAAAAAGACTTACAAATTTCTTTTACGTTTTATTAAGTCTTCCCTCGAC
>CALDDL010000265.1 GCA_937936675.1 uncultured bacterium | reverse complement strand
ATTTCTTAGATAGCAAAATTGGTATTATTTTTAATGCAGTCGAAGAGAGTATCCCCGGCTCGCATAACTATGACTTAATATTTATTTACATTACAGATAATGGCGGTAAAAATTGGATAAAGAAAAAAATCGATATTAATGATGCGTGGTATCCATACAATATAAAATTTATTGATAAGGATAATATAATTTGTGCAGCTCAAAATGGAATTTGGAAAAGCAGCGATAGAGGTGATACGTGGACTATGAAATATGATTTACATTTTAACGTAGGCTCTGGATTCGATTTTTATAAAGGAAAGTATGGATTTATTCCTTCTTATTCCACTAACTATTACTATACTACCAATGGTGGAGAAAGCTATACTGAAAAAACAAAAAAATCTTTAGTAACTGCTTACGACTCAAAATTCATCGGCACTTATGTATCGGGGGCGGAAAGAGTTATAGAAATCGGTTCGCACGGAGCGGGACTAATTCATTACCTCAATGATAATTATGAAGATTCCTACCAGATAAATACATTCACCGGTTTAGACTTATATTCCATTTCGGTATTTGTCGATGGCAATCGCCCACACGTTTGGATGGCGGGCAGTGGATTTAATATTATTTATCGTGAATACGAATTGATTGTAAATGCCGAAAAAGAAATTGAATTGCCAAGCGAATATAATTTATATCAAAATTATCCGAATCCATTTAATCCATCAACTACTATTGAATATCAAATTCCACGAGAGGGAAATGTAAAACTTGAAGTCTATAATTCACTCGGAGAATTAGTGAATGTATTAGTTAATTCAAATCAATCGACAGGCAATTATAAAATTGTCTGGAACGGAAAGGATTCATTTGGAAGTCCTGTATCGAGTGGAATCTATTTTTATCGAATAACTTCGGGCAGTTTTTCTCAAGTAAATAAAATGATTCTTATGAAATAGCGGTTAATACCGGTTCATCTTCCTCATCTGCAGGTTCATCCTCATTTATTTCATAGTGGCAATATCAAATCATAATTTTCTCCCAAGATTTTTAATTAATTCAAATCAAAAAGGAGAAACAAAATGAAAACGAAACTATTTGTAATATTATTGATAATGCTTACCGGTTTTGCATTTGCTCAGGAAAAAGAAAATTATCTATTCAAAATCGGCGATACTGAATTAGGTGGGTATCTCGGACTAAATGGGAGATATACAACAGTAGATTCCGATCCCGCTGGCTGGGTTGATGTAAGAGCCGCCATAACTTTCAAAAATAATTGGGCTATCGGACTTGGTGCTTCGGGACTTTATTATGATAAGAAATTATCAAAATTGGTAAATGACGGAACCTATCACTTAAATGGCGGATATGCCGGATTCTATATCGAGAAATTTTTTGATGTTTCAGATGATCTTAAAATTTCGGTTTCGCTCTTACTAGGTAACGGACTCGTAAATTATATCTACGATAAAGATTATCGAAAAGAAAAATTATGGTATCAAGAGAAAATTGATGAAACTACATTTACCGTATGGGAGCCGATGGTGGAGATTCAATATAATCTTGGAAGTAACTTATGGTTGGGATTAAACGGTGGTTTCAGGAATACTTCTCCGATCGAAATGATTGGAACAGATGAGAATGTTTTTAATAATTTTAATGCCGGATTTACATTTAAATGGGGTGTATTATAAAAACACTTTTTTTCAACTAAACAAAATGTAAATTTAAAAACGAAAAAATTATGAAGATTACGAAAAAAATATCGCTTTATATAATAATATCGGCTGTAGTAATACAGTCGATAATTATCTCATACAATAATTTTACCGGGTTTATTAATATTCAGAGTATAAGTGAATTCTTCATACGATTATTAATGGGTTCTTTATTTGCCTCGATTGCCTCGTTCTATCTAATCTATTTTAATTTTATGATGATCGATTCACTCGATCGGAAATATAATTGGAAAGATAAATTATTGGTAAGAAGCGTGGTTGAATTAATTGGAACAATATTTATCGCATTATCGGGCGGTATATTTATTACGCTAATCGTTAATTCAATTAATGAATATGATACACCATTGTATTGGATACTTTTTACGAACGGAACTATAGCGATAGTAATAAATATAATAATCGTTATAATTATTGAAGGAGTAAATTCATTCATCCGTTCACAAAAAGCATTGGTCGCCGCCGAGAAATTAGAAAAAGAAAATTTAGAAATACGTCTGGAGACATTGAAAAATCAGCTTAATCCTCACTTCTTATTTAATTCACTTAATGTACTTACCTCATTAATCGAGAGTGATAGTAAAAAGGCAACCGATTTTGTAGATGAATTTTCGTCTATATATCGATACACTTTAGAAGTGATAGATAAAAGGGTGATGCCGCTAAGAGATGAAATCGAATTTGCAAAATCATATCTATACTTACAAAGTATCCGATTCGAGAATGCAGTAAAAACAGAAATAAATATAGATAACGATAAGATGGATTATTTAGTACCGCCTCTGGCAGTTCAGACTTTATTAGAAAATGCATTCAAGCATAATAAAGCGACAATCGAAACACCTCTCTTTATAAAGATAATTTCGGAAGGTGATTATCTTATTATAATAAATAACTATCAGCCGAAAGCTAAGAGCGATTCCTCTCATAGAGTGGGATTAGAAAACTTAAAGAAAAGATATGAATATATTTGCGGTGAATCTCCAACGTTTATCCTAAGAGATAATGAATTCAAAGCGGTTATTCCTTTAATTAAACCGGAATAAAAATGAATGCAATAATAATCGAAGATGAAAAACTTGCTGCCACTCGTCTTGAGAATATGATCAATGAAATCGATCCGGCAATTATTATATCGGCGAAATTAGAATCGATTAAAGATTCGGTAAAATGGCTTTCGCTAAATAAATGCGACCTCATTTTTTGTGATATTCAGCTTTCCGATGGAATCAGTTTTAATATATTCGAGCGTATTGAAATCGATACTCCAGTTATTTTTACAACTGCTTATGACCAATATGCTATTAAGGCATTTAAGTTAAACAGCATCGACTATTTATTAAAACCGATAAAAAGTAAGGAACTTGCCGATAGTATTAAAAAATATAAATCGATAAAATCTTCTTCGATGATCGATTATGAAGAGATACTTAACGCAATTAAGAATAAGGAAGAAGTATATAAAAAAAGATTTTTGATTCAATATGGCTCAAAGATAAAAAAGATTGAAACCGAGCAGATTGCGTTTTTTTATGCAATGGAAAAGAGTGTATTCGCATCCACTTTCGAGGGGAATACATACCCTATTGATTATACTCTGGATAAATTAGAAGAGATAATTGACCCAAAAAAATTCTTTAGAATTAATAGAAAAATTTTATTAAATTTAGATGCGATTAAGGAGATGATCCCATATTCTCGATCGAGGATAATGATAAAAACTATTCCGTCTCCTCCGAATGAAATAGAAGCTCTTGTAAGTGTGGAAAGGGCAGGCGATTTCAAAAAATGGCTCGATAGCTGAGCTACATTTAATCAACTAACGAAAGGAGTAACAAAATGAAAAAATCAATTTTTGTTTTACTCATTCTTTTTATCGGCAGCAGCGTTTCATATAGCCAATTCCTACCGAAATTTGGTGTGAAAGCGGGCTTAAGCGCAGCAAATCATTCCTGGGATTATAAAGGACTTCTAAATGGAAGTATCGATTGGGAATATAATTATGGTTTTACTGTAAGAGCTTTTGCGGAGTTCGGACTTGGAGATAATTTCGGTCTTCAGGGCGAGCTTGGCTATTCACG
>CALDDL010000264.1 GCA_937936675.1 uncultured bacterium | reverse complement strand
TATCGCCAATAGCATGAATCATTAATTGAAAACCATTGTTTTTGGCAATTTGAGCCGTCTCTTTTAATTCTTCCATCCAAGTAACGTTCTGCCCATAAGCACCGGGAAGATCATCGTAAGGTTCTAACATCCATGCGCCTCTTGACCCGAGTGCTCCATCCGCATATTTTTTAATTCCGTTTACGGTAAGATGATTTTTTCCATACCCCTTTATTTTATAATCGGCAATTTTCTTTTTTAATACATCATTAGGTTCATGGAGCATTATATCAAGTCGAACATCTATAAGACTTGAATCCACAAGCACTTTTAATAGATCAATTTCTTCGAATGTAGAACCTGCATCATAGAAGGAAGTAATACCTCTTTTCATACACTCTTCGGATGCTAATAAATATCCTTTCCGGTCGTAATCACGTTTCTGTGCATCAGTCCATTTATCCTTATAATCATCATATAATTTAGAAATTAATAGTTCGGCGTTTTCTTCAAAGACTCCGATTGCATTACCGAGTGAATCCCGGACAATCTTTCCGCCTGCCGGATCGGCTGTGGATTTATTTATTCCCGCTAAGTCCATTGCTCTTTTATTCGCAAATACTGCATGCCCGCTTGCATGAGATAGCATTACCGGGTTTAGTTTTGATGCTTTGCTAAGACCCTCGTGGACGGGATAACCTTCCACATTGATTTCGGGTTTAGGATCAAACTTTTCCTGATGCCACCCTCTTCCAACAATCCATTCTCCGGGAGTGGAATTATCGGCTGCTTTTGCTACCATTGCCACAACCTCATCCCAATTTTTTGCAGTTGTTAAATCCAAAATCATTAATGAATGCCCTAATCCAAGAAAATGTGCATGGCTTTCATAAAATCCGGGCATTAAGAATTTACCCTCTAAATCTATTGTCTTAGTTGAGTCTCCTATATAATCTTCAATATCGTCCGTATAGCCGATTGCAAGAATTGTATCTCCTTTGACTGCAATAGCTTCAGAGATTACATCTCCATCCATTGTTACAACTTTACCATTTATAAATACAAGGTCAGCTTTTTCCAAATTATTCCCTCCACAATTAAAAAGCAGTGAAGCTAATGCAAACAATAAAATTAATTTTGTCAGTTTCATTATTTCCTCTTTTTATTTTTTTTATTATAAACGACTGGAACCATATTAATTGTCGGCTTAATTTCCTTATAAACCGGATTCTTCTCATAAAATACAGATTCAAGAAATAGTCCCGATGGTGGAGCGGTAAATTTAGCCGGCTCATTACTTCTATTTTTTAGGTAATAGATAATATCATTTTCATTTTGTTTCCCTCTTCCGATTTCGACAAGCATTCCTACAATTCTGCGAACCATCTTCCATAAGAAATGCGAACCCGAAATTCTTATTACAATTAAGCTGTCGGTTTCGAGAAATTCAATTTTATTTAATAATACTTTAGTTGATTTTTCTTCATCATCGATATCGCAAAAAGAGACAAAGTCATTCATTCCCTCAAATAATAAAGCCGCTTTTTTCATCTTTTGAACGTCAAGTTCATCTTTTATCCACCAGACGTACGGTTTTCCGAATGCTGTTCTTCTTTTGGCAATCTGATAAATATAACTACGTTCTTCTGCACTATGACGAGCATGAAATTTATTATCCACCTTTTCTACTTCTAAAATATTTATATCAAAAGGGAGAAGATCATTTAATTTCATTCTGATGATTTCGGGTCCGAGCATTGTATCTACGTCCAAATGAGCCACTTGATTAAGTGCATGAACACCGGCATCAGTTCTCCCCGAACCCATTAAGTTGCATTTCCCTCTTCCAAAAATCTCGTCAGCCGCATCAAGTATTTTTCCTTGAACTGTTTTGCTGTTCTTTTGCATCTGCCAACCGCTATATCTCGTTCCTTCATACTCAATATATAACTTAAATTTACTCATATCATCCTTATTTTAATGGAATCGATTACTTTTTTTTATATTTTTATAATTAAAAATAAGCAAAATTATGACTCCAAATA
>CALDDL010000263.1 GCA_937936675.1 uncultured bacterium | reverse complement strand
CTAAAATAAGAACCAAAAAAAGAATCATTCATATTAATCTCTTTTCGAAATAAATAAATAAAACAATGCCCCAATAATTGAGGTATAGAAAGCAGGTAAAAGTCCTTCAAAAAAAATCAGAGAAAGAAAAGTTACACTAGGATTATTGGCAGAAAGAGATGCATATAAAAATGAAAATGAAAATGTGGCTATAAAAAGATAAACAATAAACCAAAAAGAACGTAGATTTATATCAATTTTATTTTCACTATAAAAATAACCTGTAATGAAACCGGCAGTTGATAATGCCAATACACCACCGCCAAATAATCCTCCTGAAACAATATCGAAAATTAATCCAATTATTGCTCCGGAAACAGTCCCAAATATTTGACCATTTAATAAAGTAAAATATACTAAAGGCAATATTGGCAGAAAAGGAGAAATATTTTCGATAGAGATATATGGAATTGCAATCACCTGGACTAGTACTAAAATAAATCCTATAACAATTGTTTTAAGGAAAGCAATATTAATCAATTATTACCCTCCATTAATTTATTCTTCAACTTTATTGCTTGGATACTAGATTGGTATCTTACAATAAATAAATTTTCTGCACCATCGATATCTGCAGCAGGTTTAACGGAAATATTATGCAGCAATCCCAATGCATTAGATTTTTTTTCTAAAACTAAACCAACTGGAACCGCCGGTGGGAATAAAGTGCTAAAATCCGATGTCTCAATTCTATCTCCGGGAATAACATCATAAGTGGTTGGTATATTTTTTATTATTAATTCTTTGCCATCCCAATTCATAATACCATCAACATTTGTTCTCTGAATTGTTATTGCAATGCTAAGTGTGGAATTTTTTAAAGTCTTGACAACGGAGAAATCTGATGTAACTTCCGAAACGATTCCAACTAAACCTTTTTCGTCAATAACCGGCATCCCTGTGGAAATACTGTCGTTCTTCCCTTTATTCAATAAAAAAGTTCCTTGAGTTCTTGTAACTAATTTTGAAACAACATTGACGGGGATTAAATCAAATTTTGATGTATCCGATAAGTTTATGAGTTCTTTTAATTTTTTATTTTCGAATTCATTCTGCCTTAATAAATTCACCTGCATCATTAGTTCAGCATTTTGGAATTTAAGAGCTTTGATTTCGCTGTCGCTCCGAAAAAAATCGATTACTGAATCAATTGTATAATTGATTATTGCAAAGTTAGTTAAACCAAGAACTTTAACTTGACGGAGTTTAGGATGGTCGTTAAATTTTATTAAAAAAATACTAATAATAGCAATCGATAAATAGACGAAATAATTTTTATAATTCGCAATATATCGTAATATAGATTTAAGCATTAGTAACTTCTTTTACGGATAAATACCTTTGAATATTTGCTTAGGTTTTCAATACACTTTCCGGTACCTCTTACAACAGCAGTAAGGGGATCATCAGCTACGTGGACGGGAAGATTTGTTTCCATTCTAATTCTTTCATCAAGACCTTTTAATAAAGCACCACCTCCAGATAAAATAATACCACGATCAAGAATATCGGCAGAAAGCTCCGGAGGAGTTCTTTCTAATGTCTGTTTTACTGCATCAACTATTTGAGAAATATTTTCATTTAATGCTTCTCTTATTTCTACTGATCCCACTTCTGTAGTTTTTGGAATACCACCAATTAAATCTCTTCCTTTTACTTGGATTGTGATTTCTTCTTTAAGTGGAACGGCAGAACCCACTTCACATTTAATTGATTCAGCAGTCCTTTCACCAATTAATAAGCTATGAGATTTTTTGAAATATTGCATGATAGCATTATTCATTTCATCTCCTGCAATTCGGATCGATTCTTCATTAACAATTCCCGCTAATGCAATAACGGCTATCTCAGTGGTACCGCCGCCAATATCAATCACCATATTACCAACAGGAGCTTCCACGTCAATACCAACGCCAATAGCAGCAGCCATTGGTTCAGCAATTAAATGAACTTCTTTAGCACCTGCATGCTCAGCGGCATCTCTAACTGCACGTTTCTCTACTTCAGTAACACCGCTAGGAACTGCAATTACAATTCGTTTAGAACTAAATCCATTTGGAGTTACTTTTTTGATAAACGCTCTTATCATACCCTCAGCAATTTCAAAATCCGTAATCACGCCATCGCGCATAGGTCTAGTAACCCTAATTTCTCTATGCTCTCTACCCTGCATCTCTTTTGCTTTATTGCCTAGTTCTATAATTTTTTTAGTATTTCTATCAAAAGCCACAATTGATGGCTCGTTTAAGACAATACCCTTACCTTTTATATATATTAAAGTATTTGCTGTACCTAAATCAATTGCTACATCAGTAGAAAATAAATCAAAAATTCCCATGTTGCCTCTAATGTTTAAAATTTCTAATACTTGAAAAAACCATTGTAATGTTATGTTTATCGGCAGCATCTATTACTTCGTTATCGCGCACCGAACCCCCGGGCTGAATCACTGCACTAATTCCATTTGAAGCAATTTCATCCAAACCATCAGCAAATGGAAAAAATGCGTCTGAAGCAGCCACCGCACCTTTTAAATCATGTCCAAATTGTTTTGCTTTTGAAGCTGCAATCTTTGCCGAATCCACTCTTGACATCTGACCGGCACCAACGCCAATTGCCATTTTATTTTTCACATAAATTATTGCGTTCGATTTTGTATGCTTACAGATAACCCATGCGAAAAGTAGATCCTCTAATTCAGAATCTGAATAATTTCTTTTTGTAACTAATTTTAATTTGTCCTTTGCAATAGTTGAAGAATCTTTCGATTGCGCTATTAATCCACCCGGTACTGATTTATAATTAAGTTTTTCATCGGGAGTCTTGATTAGTTTAACTATTCTTCGATTCTTTTTTGTTTTGAGAATCTCTAATGCGACCTCTGTATAAGAAGGAGCAACAATTATTTCTAAAAATATTTCATTTAATTTATTTGCAAGTATTTCATCCACTTCTCCATTGAAAGCAACTATACCACCAAACGCCGAGACTGGATCGCAAGATAATGCTTTTTCATAAGCATCTAATAGAGATGATGATGTTGCGGCTCCGGATGGATTAGTATGCTTTATTATAACTGCAGAATTTTCTTTTAAATCATTGACTAAGTCCACTGCAGCAGCAAGGTCAATGATATTATTGTAAGATAATTCTTTTCCGTGAAGAATTTCAAAGTACTCGAAAAAAGACCCGTAAAGTGAAGCTTCTTGATGAGGATTCTCGCCATATCTCATACTCGAAGCAAAACTTAAATTAATTCTTAAATCTTTTTTATCTAATTTAAAATTATCTTCAAAGAAATTTGCAATTAATGTATCGTAAAAAGAAGTATGTGCGAAAGCATCGGAGGCAAGTCTTATTCTTGTATCGCTGCTAATTTCACCGGAATCTAGTTCTTTTGAAAATGATTCATACTGACTAGGACTAGTTAATACCGAAACAAATTTATAATTCTTAGCCGAGGCTCTAATTAAGCTTGGTCCGCCTATATCGATATTTTCAATTTTCTCTTCGAGCGAAATATCGTTACGATTCACAACTTGTGGAAATGGATATAAATTAACACAAACAATATCAATCGGCAGAATAGTATTTTCTTTAGCTTGAAGAATATCTAATTCATTATCTCGGCGCATTAAAATTCCGCCGAAAATTTTAGGATTAAGGGTTTTTACTCTCCCTGAAAATATTTCAGGAAATGATGTAAATTCACTTATTTCGAGGCATTGAATTGAATTTTCTATTAGGAGTTTTGCAGTGTTTCCGGTTGCTAATATTTCATAGTGGTTTTTTAATAAGGACTTTGCTAATTCTACTATTCCTGTTTTATCTGAAACGCTTATTAAAGCATATTTTTTCAAACTGTTCTCCATTTAATCAACCAATCTCAACTCTATTATCTTTGATAGATATTCTATTTTCTGCAAAACAACTTACTACATAAGGGAGCAATTCATGTTCAATCTTAAGCACCATGGACGCTATCTCTTCGGGTGATTGAACCTTAGAAATATCAATAGCTCTCTGAGCAATAATTAAACCTTCATCATAATTTTTATTTACGAAATGAACTGTAGCACCTGAAATCTTAGCAGAGGAATTGAAAACCGCTTTATGTACGTTCATTCCATACATCCCTTTCCCTCCAAATGATGGCAATAAAGCTGGATGTATATTAATAATTTTATTTTCAAAGCTATCAACCAAAGACTCGGGTAGTTTTTTTAAATATCCTGCTAATACAATAAGAGAAATTTCTTTTTTTATTAATAGTTCTGTAATATCTTCGGAGGATATGGAATCTGAAAAATGTTTATCATCAACAATAATGGTATCTATTCCTAATCCTTCTGAGTAAGAAATTGCTAAGCAATCAAATTTATTACTAATTACTGCAAGGACTTTTGCCTTTCCAGGATCAATCTTTTCAATCAATGATTGTAAATTAGACCCTCTGCCCGATACAAAAACTGCTAATTTTAACATTTTTTCGGTTGCGAAAATTATCGAAATGACATATAATAATCAATAAAAACATTAGCTAAAGCATTATTTTCTAATAATTTATCAATTATTTAGTTTTCTTTTAATATTATTTATTTGAGATTGTATTTTGTCCTTAAAATCATAATTATTTAAATCCTCTGCATCGTCCAAAAATTTACTAGCACTTTTTTCTTCACCTACAATAAAATTCGCTCTTCCGATCAAATATTTTGAGTATGGTTTTACCCATTTTTCTTTAGAATATTCATTTGAATTAACTAATTCGGCGAAAGAAACGGCTTCAGGATATTTTTTCAAATTAATACACGATTCAGATAATAGCACTAATGCAACACCTCTCAAATCAATATCTTTAATATTTTTGAATTCGGTGGCGAGAGAATCATAAACGATTTTATATTTACCATTATCAAAATAGTTATTCATTTTATAGACAAAAAGAGCATCATCAGAAAACCCATTTTCAGAATATTTTTCAGAACGATTTTTAGCATAAGCGTCTTCAAAAAGATCAAGATTGCCAGATTTGGCATCATTTAAATGCTTAATACTCATCTCTTTATCGTCAAGTATGGCATAAGCTAAAGCAATTTTGAAATTAGCCATACCTACAAAATCAAAATCTTTCGATTTTTCTAAAAAGTTTTTAAATTCATTAATACTTTTTTGGAATTGATTTTTTGCAAAATAAATTTCTCCAAGACGGAATCTTGCCAATGAATTTACTACTATAAGTTTTTTATTATCAATTCGTAAAATTTTATTTAGTTCAGATTCTGCTTTATCAAGCTCTTTATCCTTCATTAAAGTGAGTGCATTTTGGTATAGGAAAAGAGTATTCTTAGGATACTTTGAAAGAAGTTCACGAAGATAAACTGCTGCAGAATCATAATCTGCCAGATATTCGGTATAAATTCTTGCTAGGTGATAAGTAGTTTCAATTTTGTTAAGTTTACCTTTCTTATAAGAAGTAAGTAAATATTTTAGACCTCTATTAGGATCAGAAGAAAGTCCTGTGAGATTAATAGCCCATCTGAACATACCCGGAATATATGTAAGTGAATAATCAAAAACTCCTATCCCGCCATAAGCATCATAAAATTCAGGATTAACATCTAAAGCTTCTTCAAAAGAATTTCTTGCGTTCTTAGCTTCCCAAAATGCATCTAGAGCCGAATCATTCATTGCAAAAGCTAATGCTCTTAAGGTTCTAAGATTTCCGAGATAATAGAGCATCAATTCATCTTTGGGGTTTTTATCTAATAATTTTTTTATTCTTTCCAAAGCCATATCGGAATATTTTAGAAATATGAGATATTCGCCGGGGTCTTTGGAACCTAGATAAATCCAAATATGAAGCTGCGCTACATGATAAAAACCTAAAGGAGAATCAGGATCTGTTTCTATTGCTTTATGAAATAACTGTTCGGCATTTGTAAAATCTAAATTATAAGCTGAATTGACGCCACGGCTTAAAAGTCCATTGATATTGCCCTGTGCAAATAGACCCGAAAAAATAAATACGAAAAAAACAGTTTTCTTAATCAATTGCTTTGTCCTTATTAGAGTATTCTTTTGCTGCATTTATGAATTCACGGAATAACGGATGAGCATTTGTAGCTCTTGATTTGAGTTCAGGATGGAATTGGCATCCAACAAACCAAGGATGATTCTCTAATTCTACCATCTCAACTAATTTTTCATCCGGAGATAATCCACTTATTATAAGACCATTTTTTTCCAATACTTCTCTAAATTCGTTATTAACCTCGAAACGATGACGATGCCTTTCTGAAATTTTTGATTTTTTATAAGCATCAAAAGCTTTGGTTTTCTTTCTGAGTACACATGGATAAGCACCAAGCCTCATAGAACCGCCTTTATTTTTTACATTCAGCTGATCCGGCATGATATGAATTACATTATTCTTATTTAGTTCAATAAACTCTGCACTATTAGCATCTTCAATTCCGGCTACATTGCGAGCAAATTCTATTACTGCGCATTGAAGTCCAAGACATATTCCGAAGAAAGGAATATTATTTTCTCTTGCATATTTAATAGCTTCAATCTTACCTTCAATACCTCTTTCACCAAATCCACCCGGAATCAAAATTCCGTGATATCCTTTGAATAAACTATGTGCACCTTTAGTTTCAACTGCTTCAGCACTAACAAATTCTGTAATTACCTTAACATTATTTTCAGATCCTGCATGGACAAAAGATTCTGAAATACTTTTATAAGCATCTTTATTTTCAATATATTTTCCACAAATTGCAATTTTTACTTCTCCAACTGGAGTTTTAATAGCATCAACAAAATTTTTCCAATCATCTAAATTCAATTTCAGTTCCGGAAGTTTCAATTTGGAAAGTACCAAGCGATCTAAATTTTGTTTGTTCAAAACAATAGGTACTTCATAAATTGTAGAACAATCATAAACAGAAATCACTTCTTCTTTTTCAACATTACAGAATAATGCTATCTTTTCTCTTAATTCTTTTCCAATTTTTTCTTCAGAACGGCACGCAAGAATATTCGGTTGTATTCCTAATTCTAGTAAGTTTTTTACGCTGTGTTGAGTAGGTTTTGTTTTTACTTCGCCTGCTGATTTAATATATGGAACAAGTGTTACATGAAGATTAATAGCATTTTTTCTACCAAGTTCAAGCATAATTTGTCGCATAGCTTCAATAAATGGAAGACTTTCAATATCACCGACTGTACCGCCAATTTCAGTAATAATAATATCGTATTTTCCGGTTTCACCAAGTGCTTTCATTCTATTTTTAATTTCATCAGTTATATGAGGAATCACTTGAACAGTTGCACCGAGGAAATCACCTCTTCTCTCTTTTGTGATAACATCAAAATAGACCTGTCCGGTTGTAGTATTATTAGCGCGGGTCATATCTTCATTTAAGAATCTTTCATAATGACCAAGATCGAGATCAGTTTCTGCTCCATCATCGGTAACGTAAACCTCACCGTGCTGAAATGGATTCATAGTTCCGGGATCTACATTAATATATGGATCAAATTTTTGGATAGTTACAGCGTAGCCACGGAGTTTTAATAATAAACCTAATGAGGCTGCAGTGATACCTTTTCCTAGCGAAGAAACAACGCCGCCGGTTATAAAAATATACTTTACTTTCTTTTTCAATGACATGGATTTTTCGGGGATTGGATTATACAATTTGTTTTCCAAAGATATGAAAAATTATTCATTCGACAAATCTTTAACTAATCCTGTGTATTTTCTTTCTACACTAAATCCAAATCGATAAAAATATTCAGGTCTAAAGAATCCAGTTGTTAAGTATTTATATCCTTCATTTTTCAATCTCTTTGAGAATTCGTTCATTAATCCTTCACTGATTCCTTTTCTTCTATATCTATTCGAGACAACAATCTTATCCATGTGGATAGTGGTTTCATTCATTTGAGTATAGAATAAGCCACCAATTATAAATCCTCTTTCAGAAACCGCAACTAAAAACTGATGTTCCGGACGGAAATTGACTAAAAGATTTGCCTCCAGGAATATCTGATGCAGTTTGGAAATTTCTTTCGGATTAGAAGGTCTGCGTATATAGAAAGGAACTCCATCGGAATCAAATAATTTTATAACTAGGTCTGATCTTTCTTCTCCTTCAGCTTTAGTTTTAATAATAGCAGCGGTATCAGTTGGTTTTAGGAATGGATAAGTTAAGCGTGTCAAGAAAAAGTTTTCTTTTTCACTTAACTGAAATTCGGATGCAAGATTAAAAAATTCTTTAATAATAGCTTCTTTACTTACTTCTTTATTTTTTTGTTTTTGAATTAAATTATTCAAAATCCTTTTAAAAGAATCATTTGAATCTCTAAAAACAGTCTCCATAAAAAATTTGGTTCTAGCCTCGGGATGAACTTCTTCAAGCTCAGATAAATTATAAGTATTATATAAATCATAAATTAATTCGGCTTGTGCGCTTAAATCTGCATCCGAATTTAATTCACTCCACCTCAAAAATCTTTTTACGGCAAAGAAAATTTGTTTCGGTACGAAACCATTACCAGCAAAAAAGTTTTTAAATTCTACAATCCAATTTAAGACTGAATTAGTGGGTGAATTTTTAATTAGCTCTTCTTCAAAATCCAAAATGTATTTGAAACCTTCAATTTCTCCAAAGGTATTAAGCACACCGGAGAAAACATAATGCCAAGGATTTCTTATTTCGAGAGATGGAAATTCATTTAACAAACTCTGCACAAAATTTTCATAAAATGTGTTAAAAAAATCTGTTATACCGTTGCAAAATCTTCTTTCGGAAAAAGAAACAACTCGAGTACCGCTTTGATAATCGTGAGTTGGAATTATAAAATTACTTGGAGTAGGACTTGATAGGATTAAGGAGTAGCCAGTTAAACGCCAAAAATTGCAATATGAAGCCGATGCATTCCAAATTAAAAACGGAAGTAATATATTTACTCGGTTATTTGATATAGTTTCATTTCTTCTTAATTCTTTTTGAATATGTTTATGAACAGTATCACCGGCAATAAATTTGCTGCTCCAAAATTCATATTCATCCCAATAGCCGCCAAAATCTTCAACTAATTCAGAAAGATAGTGTCTTGAGCCGGCAAGTATTAACCAATTAACTTCCTCCCAGACATTTTCCGGTGAAAGTTTTTTATTGAGATTAAGAAGAATATCATAGCTACCCATAAAACGAGTTTGTATAGAAATACGATAAACTGATTTATCATGATAACTACGAACAAAACTAATCCAAATACCGCTAGGTACAATATCATCGAGTCTTAGAAGTTTCCCTTTTGAGAATAAGAAAATTGCTTCTCTAAGAACGGAAGTTGTAGAAATAGCTTCAATTAATTTAGAAGCATCTTCAGGTTCAATCCCCTCTTCGATAGAGATTACATCATTCCATGAATATTCTTCACCAGTTTCAGCATCCACAGCAATCATTTGATTTGGACCAAGCCATGTCCTAAAACCTTCTCTTAAGCCTATTCTATATTCGGCAGCGATACCAGAAAGCTCTTTATTCTCTTTCATTATCTGATACTTCACAAAAATTTGTCTTACTTTTTCATAAGAGACAGGGTGATTAATTCCATATTTTTTTAACATCTTAAAATAAAGAACAATCGGAGATCTTAATATTTTCTCCGGTTTGTTAAGAAGCTCTTTATCTATAAAATTTTCTAATATGGTGATCAATTCTGAGGCTTTAATATTCTTACATAAATATTCAATTACATTTTCATCAAATACTTTTACATCCTCCTTAGTATTAATTGCAAATAATTTTTCAAGATCTGTTATATTAATATATTTGGAAGCGGTTTGAATTAAGATTTTTTTGTTTTCTAAAATGGAAGTAATCGTTGGTCTAAAAAGAAATTCATAAGCATATTTTGAAACCAAGGCAGTTTTATTATCGAGGATATCACTGATATACGAGGCACCAAGAAGAACATCTTGTATCACTTTAGATTGTAATAACAGTAATGAATTATGAAGACCTATAAAAAGCATCTCCTCTTTCTTTTTTAATAATTTCACTTTTTCGGAATATTCGCTTTCTTGTTCAACAACTGAATCTGACTTTTCAAAATCGATATCAGATATTTGATTTACTTGTCTAACCCAATCAAAAATTGAATTACCCGCAAACGAGACTAACTCTTCATTTCCTAACCATAATGATGGATTCGTTAAAAGAGTTTGAAAATCTATTTTTTTTGAAAAAGTTTTATAGTGGTAAGAGCCGATTATAATACCATTATTATCCATGCTTTGAATTAACAAAGATGAATTTTGTTCAGGAATTCTTAATCTATTATCTGAGTATTCAATATCTCTGCTTAGGCATCCTTTTTCGCGAAGGAACCAATTAGGAATTTTAATTTCATAAATATCAACCTTCAATTCCATACTTGTCTTAGTGTACATAGAATCGATTTCTTCTTTGAAATTATTTTCAATTACTCTTCGTTTGAATGTTCCTTTAGGAGTCAATTCACCATTTTCCGCACTAAACGGACGTTTAATCAAGCGAAAATCTAGTATCCTCTCAAATGGAGCTAAAAATTTATTTATCGTTACGATTGAGGAAGCATAATATTCTAATTTTTGTTCATCAGTCATTTCATAAAAAAGCGTATTAGCAATTTCAGGATTAGGATAAATCAAAACAGTATTAAAGGCACGGTGATCACCGGCAAGAAAAACCTGATGAATAAATTCAAAATCACGGAATAAGTTTTCAATTTTCTGCGGAGAGATAGTCTCGCCTTTAATATTTTTATAAATTTCTTTTTTACGATCTATAATTTCAATAAAACCATCACTATCCATCGTCATAATATCGCCGGTACGGAAAAAACCATCCGGCTCGAAAGTAATATTTATATCTTCATTGAAATAACCTTTCATTACATAGCCACCCTTAATGAGAAGCTCACCATCATCATCAACTTTTATTTCTATACCGGGAAGTGCTTTGCCTAAGGAATTATTTTTGTAGCTATAAGGTGGAGTCATTGTAATTCCTCCGGTAGCTTCAGTCATACCGAAACCACTCATAAGCTCAATTCCGTGGAGTTGGAAAAATACAAATATTTCAGCCGGCAGATAACCCGCAGCCGAAAGCCCCCATTTGAGTTTGCCACCTGTAACTTGCTTGATGGAAATTATTATTTCTTCTTTAGAAGCAAATTCTACATCACAAATTTCATTTATCTTTTCGTAAAGTTGCATCCATTTCTTAGGAATACTAATAAATATAGTTGGTTTAACTCTATTCATATTGTCAACCATGGCTTCGAGACTCGGATTTTCCATGAATGAGTATTCCGCACCCCAGAATATTGCTCCCATCATTTCAAAATATCTTCCAAAAGTATGGTACATAGGAAGATAAGCCAAAAAACTATCCGAATCATTAATTTCCGGTATGGCGATTGCACGGCAGAATCTTTTGAAGATAATATTCATATAAGTGAACATTATTCCTTTTGGTTCACCTGTAGTACCTGAAGTGTACATTATTGTAGCTATTTCATGAATATCTTTTTTCTTAATTAAAGCATCCGATTTTTTATCGAGAAATTCGTTTAGAGGTATCACCCAATCTTCAGCACTATGTCCTGAAAGAAGTACTGCCTTCTTAAGAAATAGTAAATCTTTTTTTATTAATTTAATTTTTTGTAATTCTTTTTCGTCATCAACAAAAATTATTTCCGATTCTGTTTCATTGAGTATATGTTTTATATGCCCCGATACGGTTGTTGTCGGGATCATTATATTAATAATATAATTAGATATAGAAGCGAGATCGAGCAAAACCATATTAAAACTATTATTCAAAAGGAAAGCTATTTTAGAATTTTTATTTTCTAAATTGGCGAGTATTGATTTTCCGTAATCAGTTACTGAAGTATATAGAGATTGCCAATTTACCTTTTTTATTCCCCTGCTATCTATTAAGTTAAATATATTCTTATTAGAATAATCTGATACTCTTTGCTTAATAAGATCGTTCAGAGAAAAATTACTCTTTTCTATTAACTTAAAGATTTGGTTAGCTAATTCTTGCTGATTATTTACTTTTTTTAATATCCCGGAAAGTCGTAATAAATCAAGTAATGCATCAATATTTTTTTTATTTAATTCAGAACTTTCTTGATGGAGAAAGTAATTAATAATCGGGTAGAGTTTTTCTAAATTAATACCTTCTGATATTTCATTATGAATACTTGACTTAAAAAGTGCATCGATAAGTAAAGAAAAATTATTCTCAAATAGAGGGTCTTGAAATTCACCAAGTTGATTATTTATAGACTTGATTATTAATGAATATTCATCGGGAAGAATTGATTCTTTACCCGAATATAATTTTTCTATAAGTAATTTTATATTTATTAATTCCATTTTACTCTGCTATAATTTTAATGCTGCCCGGTTCGGGAATTTTAATTATATATTCATTTCCCGCTTTATTAGTAAGGTAGTTATCCCGTATCCATGGATTAAAATATTTTATTATTTTGTAATTAATACCATAAGTCTTAGCGAAATCGGCAATGCTTTCGATTGAAGTAACAACTTTTACATCAAAGGTAGGAATTGGTTTGTAGTATTCATCTTTATCTAAAAAGAAGCCATATTTTTCAGGGTCTTCAAAAAGATACTTATATGCAGCAATTCTAAATAGATAACGAGAAGTCTCTTCATTGAAAACAAGATTAAAATAATTATTGCTCTTTTGACGACTGAATTGTTTTTCAATTCCATCAAAACCAACATTAAAAGATGCAGCGGCAGCAGACCAACTATTATATTTGGAATAAGCACTTAATATATATTTACAAGCTGCTTCGGTGGCTTTTTCAATATGATATCGTTCATCTATTTCCTTATTAATTTCTAATCCAAATTTCTTACCGGTAGGTTCAATAAATTGCCAGAAACCGATTGCAGAAGCAGGAGAAATTGCATTTGTCAATCCGCTTTCAGCGACACATAAATACTTAAAATCATCGGGGACATTATATTTTTTTAATATAGGTTCTATTACAGGGAACCATCTGCCTGATCTTTTAAGATATAATATAGCAGCTGAATGCCAATATGTATTCACTAAAAATTCTCTTTCTGCTCTCTCTTTGACTTCAAAATCATAAGTTGGTATCACCTCACCAGCAAACATTAATTTTTCAGGCATAGGAGGCATAGTAATTTTGTATTCTCTCGGAAGTTTATTCCCTTTTGAATCTTCTTTCTGACCACCGGATGCATTCAGAAATAAAAAGATTGAAATAAATGCAAATAATAATAAGGAAACACTAAGTGCTATTTTGTTTTTCATAAAATTACCTTTCAAAAAAGAAAAGGTTGCATCAGATAAAAATTGATGCAACCGGAAATGATTAAGCTTTAATACCTGCGGCTTCTTCAAGCATTTCGGTAGTTACGGATTTTGGTCTTTCGAGAGGATAACCTAATGCTCTACCCCAGACAATATTTGCAGCTACTCCAAATGCTCTACCAACACCAAATAATACTGTATAAAATTCATATTCTTTTATTCCATAGTGCCATTGGATTACACCTGACTGTGCATCAACATTCGGCCATGGATTTTTTGCTTTTCCTTGTTCCAATAAAATCGGAGGAACAACTTTGTATAATAAATCTACGTACTTATATATTAAGTCGTCTTTTAAATACTTAATAGAAAATTCTCTTTGAGCCATATATCTAGGATCGGTTTTTCTTAAGACAGCATGACCGAATCCAGGTACCACTCTTCCGCTCTTAAGAGTATCCCAAACAAATTGTCTCATCTCTTCTTCAGTTGGAACTTTGTTTCCCATTTCATCCATTACACCTTGAATCCATCTTAGGACTTCTTCATTAGCTAATCCATGTAATGGTCCTGCAAGTCCATTAAGCATAGCAGACATTGAATAATAGATATCGGATAAGGCACTTGCAACGAGATGACCTGTATGAGCACTTACGTTACCACTTTCGTGATCGCTATGGAGCAAGAAATAAAGACGAGCAACATCATCATAAGGTTTTTCAATTCCCATCATGTGAGCAAAATTACCTCCTAAATCCAAATTAGGATCAGCAGCTATTATATTTCCATCTTTATACTTAAGTCGATAAATAAAAGCTGCAATTTCCGGAAGCTTAGCTAATAGATTTAATGAGTCATCTAAATATGCTTCCCAATATAAATTCTTTGCTAAACCTTCATGATATTTTTTTGCAAATACAGATTCTTTTTGTAACGAAAGAATTGCCGATGAGAACATAACCATCGGGTGAGAATCGATAGGCATAGCTTTGATTACATCGAAGACATAAGAAGGTACATTTTTTCTTGAAGCAAATTCCGTCTTGACGTCTTCTACTTCCACATCGGTAGGGATGTCACCTGTTAAAAGAAAATAGAAAAATCCTTCTACCGAAGGCATCTCTCCACCTTCTGCTTTTGGTAATTTTTCTAGCACTTCGGGAATGGTTAATCCCCTGAACCTAATCCCTTCTAAAGGATCCAAATAAGAGATATCGGTTACCAGGCATTTAATATCCCGCATACCACCAATAGCCTGACCGATATTGACTTCGTCAAGCTTAACATCACTAAACTCTTTTACTAATCTTTCAGTTCTTGGACGCCAAGCTGCAATTTTTTCTTGAAGTTTTTGTTTTAAAGCTGACATTACTCCTCCTTTAAGATGAACCGATAGAGTTTACTGCCATTTGACCACTAAGGATTGCGCTTTCAATTGTAGAAGGCAATCCTGTATTCACCCAATCGCCGGCAATAAACAAATTACCATAATTATTAATTAATTTTTTCCTAAAATTCTCGGTTTTATTGTTTGGGATAAAGGTTCCCCTTTTTTCCTTTATTACTAAAGAATCGAGAATCATGTTATGATTTAATATAGGGAAATAATTTTTTAATTCCGAACAAAATTGTCCTATTATATTATTATAAGTCATTCCCATATATTTTTCAGCCGAACTTGTAACTAAGGTTATATGCTTCCCTTTGTTAAAAATCCAATGTATATCAGATTCAAGAAGTGCATAAAAAGGTTCAGGAAAAATATCTTCGCTTAATTTTATGTGAACGTTTAAGATCGGCGAATAGCTAAAAATTGCATCTAGTTCAGGAATAATTTTGTTACTTGTAATCCTTTGAAAAGCATAAGGTGGTACAGATGAAACAACAAATTCAAAATCTATTATCTCTCTTTTATCAGTAATAATTTTAATAACTTTTTCGCCTTCTAAAACTAATTCATTGACTGATTCATTCAACGAAATAGTACCATTATTCAACTTAATATATTCTATTGCTTTATTAATAAAGAGATCGTTTAGGGTGGTAGATGCCATATAGATGCATGAAGCATCATTTCCTTCAAAGAAGATAGTCTTGAGAATCTTAATAAATAT
>CALDDL010000262.1 GCA_937936675.1 uncultured bacterium | reverse complement strand
GGGATTATAAGCGGTAAATATAAAATTGTAATCGGTCCTCGTTCGGCTCTTTTTGCTCCGCTTAAAAATCCGGGAATTATTATAATAGATGAAGAGCATGACCAAAGCTATAAACAGCAGGACGTAACTCCTAAATATAATGCACGCGATGCTGCAATTGTAAGGGGGAAATTTTCTTCATGTCCGGTTTTGCTAGGCTCTGCCACTCCATCGGTCGAGAGTATGTATAATGCAAAAACAGGGAAATATAAATTAATAGAGTTACCCGAAAGAGTTGATAATGCCAAGCTCCCTAAGATTAGTTTAATAGACCTCACGATCGAGAAACAGCATAAAAGAGTAGAAGGAATTTTTTCTACTACATTTTTGGATGCTATTGGTGACAAGCTTAAGAAGAAAGAGAATGTAATAATTCTACAAAATAGGCGTGGATTCGCAACTCAAATTTTCTGTAATGATTGCGGTGAGATTGTTCAATGCAGAGATTGTTCGGTGGCAATGGTTTATCATATCCGCACTAATACACTTCAATGTCATTACTGCGGTTCGGCGCAGCAAGCTCCTCAAGCCTGCCCTACTTGCGGCTCAATAAATATTAAGTTCTCCGGCACAGGTACTCAAAGAGTGGAAGATGAATTGGAATACTATTTTCCGAATGCTAAGATTCAAAGAATTGATTCCGATTCGATTAGTAAAAAAGGTTCGCTTAGTGAAATTCTAAATGAGTTTAGGAAAGGGAATATTGATATACTCGTGGGAACTCAGATGGTTTCTAAAGGGCTCGATTTTTCTAATGTTACTTTAGTGGGAGTAGTATCGGCGGAAACTTCTTTATGGTTACCGGATTTTAGGGCTGATGAAAGAACCTTTCAATTATTAACTCAGGTATCCGGACGCGCGGGAAGGAGTGCAATAAGCGGTCAAGTTTTAATTCAAACCGTTAATCATAAGCATTTCGTACTTCAGAAAGTATTGGAAAATGACTATAACGGATTTTATGAAAAGGAGATTGAATTAAGGAGTAAAGCAGATTATCCCCCATTCTCGCGTCTGGCATTAATCGAAATAAAAGATGAAGACGAACGAAGAGCAAAATCGGCTATCGGAGAATTTCATAGCTACTTAAAAAAATATGAAAATAAATTAAATATTTCTCCTCCAGCCGAGGCAATCATTTATAAAATAAAAGGATATTACCGTTTTCAAATACTTGTAAAAAGTCTTAGGACTAAAGACCCAAGCGGGAAAGTATTAAGGGAAGCGGTGATGAATACATTTATTATTTTTAATCAGAAAACTAAATTCAAAGATTCACGATTGACGATCGATATCGATCCGCAATCGATCATCTGATATGCACTATTACAAAATATATAAACCTTATGGAGTACTAACTCAATT
>CALDDL010000261.1 GCA_937936675.1 uncultured bacterium | reverse complement strand
TTTATTATATTGCTTAATTATAATTAAGGAAAATTAGAATGTCTGAATATACACCAATAACGATTGCAAGAGGAGATGGAATCGGTCCCGAAATTATGGCCGCTACATTAAAAATCTTAGAAGCAGCCGGTGCTAAGCTCGATATCGAAGAGATTGAGATCGGTGAAAAAGTTTATCTAAGCGGAATCGATACTGGATTATCTACGAACGCTTTTTCATCACTTCAACGTACCAAAGTATTTCTGAAAGCACCAATTACCACGCCTCGCGGCGGAGGTTATAAAAGTCTCAATGTAACAACACGAAAAGCATTTGGTCTTTATGCAAACGTAAGACCGTGTAAATCATATCGTCCCTTTATTCGTACAAAGCATCCCGATATGGATGTTGTGATTATCAGAGAAAATGAAGAGGACGTTTATGCCGGAATTGAGCATAGACAGACTGCTCAAGTATATCAATGTCTAAAACTTTTTAGCCGAGCAGGTACCGAAAAAATTATTCGATATGCATTTGAATACGCACGTGAATATGGAAGAAAGAAAATCTCCCTCTTCGTTAAAGATAATATTATGAAGATTACCGATGGACTTTATCATCAAGTATTCAAAGAGATCGCCCCTGAATATCCGGAAATTGAAAGCGATACTTGGATTGTGGATATTGGTGCTGCGCGTCTTGCCGATACACCCGAGAAATTTGACGTGATCGTAATGAGTAATTTGTATGGGGATATTCTTTCGGATGTTGCCGCACAGATTTCAGGTTCTATTGGTCTTGCGGGCTCATCAAATATTGGAGAACATCTTTCGATGTTTGAAGCTATTCATGGTTCCGCCCCCGATATTGCAGGCAAAAATCTCGCTAATCCATCGGGACTCTTACTTTCAGCAGTAATGATGCTTGTTCATATTGGACAGATTGCCCCCGCAGAGGCAATTCATAATGCTTGGTTTAGAACCATCGAAAACGGAATTCACACCAGTGATATTTTTGAACAAGGAATTTCAAGCGTAAGAGTAGGCACAGCCGAATTTGCCGATGCAGTAATTTCCAATCTTGGTAAAACACCCCACGAATTAAAACCAGCTCATTATTTTGCACCGAAACCATTGGATTTGATTCACGCTTCGCACGAAAAACCGGAAGTGAAAAAATTAGTCGGAGTGGATATTTTTATCGATTGGATAGGTTCGCCTGATGATATAGGTAATAAGTTAGATAATACATTCAATGATTCACTGAAGCTAAAACTAATTACCAATCGCGGTATGCAAGTTTATCCCGGAGGAATTAAAGAAACTTTCTGTACAGATCATTGGAGATGCCGATTCAGAAATGGAGACTGGAACGAAATTGAACCAATGAGCATAATTGATCTAATGAGTAAAATTAACGAAGCCGGATTTGAGATAATTAAAACGGAAAACTTATATACGTTTAATGACGAGCTTGGATTTTCGGAAGCACACGGGTAAAAAAAGATACCAAATTTTTACCCTTAGATTTTCGTGTCGATGTTATTGTAAAATTATATATTATGCTTTGTGATATCTATTACTTCGGAGATGCCTATATAGATGAAAGTTTACCGATTAATTGCCATAATTATTCTTTTCGCCTTTTCGGTAATGAATGCCAAGGATGCGGATAAGCCCTCAATTTCGTATGAGATTCAGCCGTATTACGACTTGAAAATATTCCGTTTATCCGTTACGCTAGAATTTAAAGGCGATAGCTCCGGAGAAACGAGAATTATTATCCCCAATGAATACGGGGGTCAAATCCAATTTGACGGAATAAAAAATCTCCGCGCCACATCCTCCAATTCCTACATAGTTGATACAAACATCAAAAATGAAAAAATCATAAAATACACTCCGAATACTTTCGTACGGCTCGAATATCAAGTAGAAGAAATTCGTAATGATGATATTGAACTCGGTAATCACTATCAAACCGTAATTAGAAAAGGTACAATTCATTTCCTAGGTGAAACATTTTTTATTCTTCCTGATTGGGGAGACGAAAAAGAATTTTCATTTAAATTGAGTTGGAAAAATATTCCATCGAATTGGTCTTTGGCTAATAGCTTCGGTGTAAATCAAAAAACTCAAGAATTTAAAACACAGCTTTGGAAGCTCAGATATTCGATCTTTGCAGGAGGCGATTTCCGCATTTCAAAAAAAACTTCTGGTAATAATTCTGTCTTCGTTGCTATCAAAGGGAAATATAAATTCAATGATAATCAATTTCTTGATTTTACAGAAACTATTATTCGCAATGAAAGAGCATTTTGGAATGATTTTAATTATCCCTTTTTCTTAGTTACAGTGCTGCCTATTAGCGGTACGGGTGATCAAGCGGGAACAGGCAGATTTAATTCATTCGCTTTATTTATTGATCAATCGCGCGATATTGATTTTAGATTAAAGAGGGTTTTGGCTCACGAAACATTTCATAATTGGATAGGAGCAAGCATGCCGACTTCTCCACCCGAGCAATTAGTCTATTGGTTTTTAGAAGGTTTTACAGATTATTATGCACGTTTAATTTTACTTCGTTCAAAACAGATTACTTTCGATGAATACTTGAATGATGTTAATAGCGTATTAGAAAAATACGCTAAGAACCCCTTCCGTTACGAAAAGAATGAACGTTTAGTTAAAGATTTTTGGTCCGATAGCGATCTTCAAAGAATCCCTTATTTCAGAGGGGATCTATTCGCACATAATTTGAATACCGCCATTATAAAATATTCAGGCGGTAAAAGAAATCTTGACGACTTTATGCGCGACTTGTTTAATAGATGTAAAACTCAAAATATGACTATATCTAACGGAACACTTAGCGCATTAATTAGATACTTCGCAGGGGAAACTATTCTTTCGGATATAATGCGTACTCTCAATCAAGGTTACTCGATAAAGATGAACCCCGATGCACTCGGTCCATGTGTGGAATTAACTTTTGATACTTCCCGCAGATTCTGGCTTATCGGAGAACAATATGAAATTTATTCGTATAAATTACGTGAAGGTTCATCAGATAAAAAATGCCTCGAATGGTTTAACGCAAAATAGATTTCTAACACTATCATTAATCCTATCGCTATCAATATAATAAAATGATTCATTTCAATGAAAAAGAGATTATATATAGCTATCGAAACAATTACATAAAACAAAAAGTAGAAGATTAAAATCAGATGAAATCGAATTTTTATCGGAACGAACACTATTAGTAAAAGTAGAGCAATCATGGCAAATGTAATATTTAAATTCTGGTTATAGTTAATATAACTATCATTTATTACGTTATCTAAGAACTGAGCTTGAAGACCAAGACCGGGGATAATTCCTTCGGGGGCATGAACAGGTTTTGATTTCGCACTGTCTATTACTCCAATGATTGCGAATTTATCTTTTAAGCTAAAGAGTTCATTACTGCTTCCTTCCGATTTATTTAAAAATTCTACTAAAGAATATTTTTTATACTCCGCCCATTTTGAATGGAAATTAATTTTGACAAGGTTTTCATCAATTGATTTACCGGTGAGCTTAATTGCAAAGGGAACTTCAATATAATTTCCTCTTATTATATTCGTCGGCACATAGAAACCATTTTTCTCTAAATAATTAACATGCCCTGTTAGTACGGAATTATCTTTTTGTTTGACTGAGGGTAATTGTAATGAATTGTAACCATACTGATCTTCAATAATAATAGATGCGAGAACGGTGTGTTTTGATCTCTTAATAGAGTCGATTAGTTCGGAATCAATGGCGGTTCTAATCGAATCAAAATCCGAAAGGAATATCTCTATGCCGATAGCTTTAACATTAAGTGCGGTAAGCTTATTTATTAGACGAGCATAATATTCCCTTGATAGTGGATATCCTCCCAATTCAGAATAATCATTTTTATTTATTGTAATTAGGACGATATTGCTATCAGCACTGCGGAAGGAAAAATGATTGATTATAACATCTTGAGTGATGGAATTGAAATGCGCTGAATAATTATTCAGCGCATAACTAATAACTAAAGCAAAAAGTATAATGCCGATGCGAAGAAACTTTTTTCTCTTCTCATCTATAATATAGGATGTTCCTTCGGAATTTGTTTTCACTTTTTCCGAAAATCTATTTTAATTTATCTAATACATAACCTAGAACTTTATCGATAGAAATTCTTATCTGCTCCATTGTATCGCGATTACGTATGGTTACAGTCTGATCTTCTATTGTCTGAGTATCTACTGTAATACAGAAGGGAGTTCCTGCCTCGTCCATTCTTCTGTAACGTCTTCCGATAGCACCTTTATCATCATAAAATACTTTTACGAATGGTCTAAGTTCTGCTTCGATTTTTCGTGCAACTTCCGGCATACCATCTTTATTAACAAGTGGAAGAATAGCCGCTTTGATTGGAGCTAACTTAGGATGGAAACGAAGAACGCTTCTTACTTCTCCGTTTACTTCCTCTTCATAATAAGCATCTACGAAAAAAGCCATAAATGAACGACTTGCTCCGGCAGAAGTCTCGATAATAAACGGAATATATTTTTCTTTAGCTGCTTCATCAAAATATTTTTGTGATTTTCCCGAAAATTGTTCGTGTCTGCTTAAATCAAAATCGGTTCTATTATGAATGCCTTCAATCTCACCCCAGCCAAATGGGAATTGATATTCGATATCAGTTGCTTCTTTAGCATAATGAGCAAGCTTATCTGCGGGATGATCATGAAAACGAAGTTTCTCGGGCGTCATTCCAAGATTCTTAAACCAATTAATCCTTATCTCTTTCCAATTATCATAATGCTCTTGGTCTGTTCCCGGTTTTACAAAATATTGCTGCTCCATCTGCTCAAATTCGCGTGTTCTGAATAAGAAGTTTTTCGTATTAATTTCATTTCTGAATGCTTTACCGATTTGAGCAATTCCAAAAGGAATTTTTTGGCGGCTCGAATTGACCACATTTAAAAAATTGACGAAAATTCCTTGCGCTGTTTCGGGTCGTAAGAACACTGTATTCTCAGTACTCTCCACCGGTCCTACAAATGTCTTAAACATTAAATTGAATTTGCGAGGATTAGTAAATGTATTTTTATTACCGCATTGTGGGCAGCCGAGCAGCGCAACCAACTTTTCCGACATTTCATTATCTTCGAGAAGTGAGGTGAATTTATCTTCTAATGAATCACTTCCAAGCTCTACATTCAATTCTTTTAATGCTTTCTCTTTATTTTTATCGTTGATCAATTCAGTTAATGTATCAACTCTAAAACGGGCTTTACATTGTTTACAATCGATCATCGGATCGGTAAAATTTTCAACGTGTCCGGATGCTTCCCATACTTTCGGATGCATTAATATTGATGCATCAAGTCCTTCGATATCTTCACGGTAGGTCATTGATTTCCACCATTCCGATTTAACGTTATTAAGTAATTCAACTCCGAGCGGACCGTAATCCCAACATCCATTTAAACCACCATATATTTCACTGGATTGAAATACGAATCCTCTTCTTTTTGCAAGAGAAACAATTTTCTCGATTATCTCATTTTGTTTATTCTGTGCGATGACAAACCTCTCATTATTTTTATTGCCAAATATAACTAATTTGACCCATTTTTTATGTCAATTCTCTTAGCTTCTCTAAGAATTTTAATTGTAAATCAATATCATTCATTACGTTTTCAATAGGTGGAGAACCTTCGCCGAGCACTTTTAATAGTTCTTCCACTGCTTTAAATAGCTCAATTTCTGGTAAATATTTATCTCTTAGATAATGAATAAATTTTAGTGTTCTGAATCCATCAAACCAGAACCTTTTTTGTTTATTAATCTGTACAGGCGAATTAGAGTTTTTAATAATTTTTTCCCACGCATTCTTAAAATCATTTTCGACTAAGAAAGAATTCAGCCCGACATGAATATCTTTAGCTCTCTCTAAATAATCTTCGGAAGTGAGAACATTTCCGGTATGAAAAAGATTAATCCATTTCCTTAGTATCTCAAAACTAATCGGATCGTATAATTGATATTCATTATGAGTGCCGGAAAGATATCTATTAATTCTTTGTCCCGTACCGAAAGGGACGCGCCATGATTTCCGCCCTGCAGGATAAATTTTTGTTACTCTTATCCGATCTATTAAAGTGATCTTAGCAAGTTTCTCCATAAAATAAAAATCTTCCGCAGCCTTCTTTTTATTCATGCCTCCGATTTTGATATAACTTTCATAATCGCAAACCATCGTAGAACCGATCGTTTGGAAAGCATAAGGAGAACCGGAGTATTGAAGTCCCAGAACATAATATCGAAGAAATATTTCATAACTTATAATAGCTTTTTTTTCTGTTTCATCTTCGGGGAGTGGATGTTCATAATCCACATAACCCGCTCCGGATTTCGATTTTTGAAAATGTTCAACTATTGCTGTTAAATAATTCTTTTCAAAGTAGCAATCGGCATCTGTACAAAGAATTAATTTTCTATCTTTATTATTATAATCGAATAATCTAAGGGCGAGATCCATCCCTATTTTACGGGCTAATCCCACTCCCGCTTCTTTCTCCGGCATTTCCTTGCCCTTTGATGAGGCATCAATAAAATTAAAATTATATTTGAATTTAGCGTTGTTTAAATACTCCAATGTTTTTTCATTGGCATTTTTTATCTCTTTGGAAGCAGATACACTATTATTAATCACAAAAACAACGCACGTCTTATCAAAATATTTATAGTCTAACTCATCAATAAATCTCGTTAGATGAATAATATTTTCATATTCATCGATTGCGGGAATTACTACCACATTATTAAATACGGGTTTATATTCTTTAGCAAAATCCCATTCCGTAACAGAATGCTTCTTGATGTAATTACTTATCAATTTATTCATAGTGGATATTTTCTCATAATTAAATTATTCATAAAGAAAAATTCTCCTCTATTAATTTTTCTGCTGCATTGAAATCCGGTCCTTCGATCCAATGAATTTTAATTCCCTCTTTTTCCATTTTTCTAAACCAGGTCATTTGTTTTTTTGCAAATTCACAAATTGCACTATATAGCTTTTGCTGCATGTCGTTATAGCTTAATTCTCCCGATAGATATAAAGCGAGAAATTTATACTCCAATCCAAAGAAATGTAGCTTCTCGAATGTAATTCCATCGGCAATTAATTTTTGAGCTTCTTCAATCATTCCGTTTTCAAGCCGTTCTTTCAATCTTATTTTTATATTTTCTTTTATTTTACTTCGCTCCACTCTTACACCGATTACAAAAGAATTTATATTAACCGGAGGGGTGAATTCATTATCGCTGCTTTCGGCTATTATAATTGCTTTTATCACTCTCTTCTTTTCAGTTAAATCTGTTGTGTTATGAAGTGAGCTATTAATACGTCTAAGAATATCAGTTAATTCTTTTAGTTCTTTCTGAGATAATTCTTCAAAGCGATCACCCGAAAAATCCACTTCCTGCATGGAATAATTTTTTAGTATTGAATGAATAAATAATCCAGTTCCGCCGGCTAGTATTGGCAACTTATTTCTTTTCGTTATTTCTAAAAAAGATTCATAAAAAAGTTTACGGAATTGAAACATTGAAAATTCATCTTTGGGAGAGATAATATCTATTAAATGATACGGAACTTGATTATCATCAATTGTATAATCTTTAATATCCTTTCCAGTACCGATATCCATTCCGATAAAAACTTGTCTTGAATCAGCAGAGAGGATTTCACCATTAAATCGATTTGCAATTTGGGCAGATAAACTAGTTTTACCTGCCGCCGTTGGTCCTAAAATAGTTAGTAAATTGTAATCCATTTATCATAAAGCCAAAACTATCGGAAGCGTTATAACGAATGTGGAACCATTTCCTATTTTACTTATTACATCCAAAGTACCATTATGAGCTTCCACTACTTTTCTGGTTATTGAAAGTCCTAAACCCGTTCCATCCTTTTTTCCGAATGATGAAAAAGGATCAAATATTTTTCCAATTAAGTTTTCATCGATGCCAATACCATTATCTTTGAAAAATATTTTTATATTCTTCCCTTCCTTTTTAGTGGAAATTTCAATTATTCCTCCTTCGGGCATAGCATCGCAGGCATTTTTAATAATGTGCATATAACATTGATAAAACTCTTTCATGTCTAATTTTATTGTTACATCTTTATCAAATTCATTAATTATGCGACATCCCTTTCCTTTAACGTACATCTCAATTCTTCCCATGTAATCGGTAAGCGTGTTATTAAGACTAAGATTGATTGTACGAAGTATCGTTGTTCCATCAGAATAACTTGATGTAGTAGTAACAATATCGGCAACCTGATTTAATTGCTCCAAAATCATATCAATAAGTTTAGTAACTTCATCAGGCAACTCTTTATTTTTCAAGTGCTCTGTATATCGCTTACTAACGAGAATCGGTTTCTTAATATCTTGAATAAGAAAATTAGTCATCTTGCCGAGTGATTGAATCCTTTCGGCTTTCAAAAGTTTTTCTACCATCTCCGCATTCTGAATTGCAATGGCTGATTGAATTGAAATAGCTTCCAAAAATTCTTCATCCAACTTTGTGAATGCGCCCGTTTTGGAATTAATCAATTGAAGCACACCAATAATTTTTTTATCTCTATTCTTTATTGGGAAACAGATCATATTTCTAGTTTCATATCCGCTTTCCAAATCATATTCACGATTAAATCTTTTATCCGATTGAACGTCATTAATATTAAGTGTAACGCCTGTCAATGCTACGTGTCCGGCGAGTCCTTCACCAATTTTAAGACGAATTTCTCTAGTCTCGCTTCCTATTGCTATTTTCGACCAGATTTCGTTTTTTGCTTTATCAACAATATAAAGCGTTCCACGGTCGCAATTCGTTAAATCAATTCCTACATCTATAATATTTTGAAGTACATCATCTATCTTCACTTGTGAGTTTACAAGTTCCAAAGCAGATATAATTTTTTTTAATTGATTATCATCCAAAGTATCCACGGGTGTACCGGGTGAATTGACTTCCGAAAATTCTGAATCTACTACCGGTAATTTAGAATCAATTTCTGATAATAATGGTGATTGCGATTCAGCATACGATTTTCTTGGACCTTTGTTAACAGG
>CALDDL010000260.1 GCA_937936675.1 uncultured bacterium | reverse complement strand
AAAGGGGTGAATTTATTGGTAGAGGAGACGAACCCCTTTTCTTAATTCCTAGTTCTTTTTCTTTAGCTCGTTTTTTTTCTTCATCTCTTTTCCGCAATTGGTACTCTTCTTCAAAATCATTAATGACCTTTTCATAATTGATTTGAGAGATTTTATTATCAAATAGCATTCTTGTATAAATTGCTTTTCTACTTAAATGCGTTTGTGCTGATATTTTTTCAATTAAAGGTAATTGATAATCATTACCGGGAGTTGCTATTTCGAGCTTGCCAATCTCCTTAGAATAATTGCCCGCTAGGAAATGGAAAGCAAAATCATTACACCACTTTTCAACTTTCGATGAATTATTTACTTGTTGATAAAGATATTCCATACTTTCGATCTCTTCAATATTGATTAAGAAATGCGCAAGTTCGTGAATTAATGTGAATATCTCTCTTCTAAAGGAATTTTGCTGTCTCTTAAGAACGATCACATTTGGCTGCAAATAAAATCCATCAATATTAGTTTTTTCTTTTTGATTCCAATATTCCACAAACTCAAATACCATTATATTATGCTCAGCCATTTTTGATATCAATGAAACTAAAAAATCTTTTAAACGATTTGAGAATTGCGGATAGAGTGTTTTTCTAATTTCCTGAGCGACTATTAAAGGATTATCAGTGATTTTGTAAATAGAGAAAAATCTTTTTGATGGTATATCAGCGAGTTTGGCAATAGCAGAAAGTGAGACTTTAGATTCTTCAAAATGATTAACAATTTTCTTTGATGCCAAATTTAATTCGGTATTAAATTTTTGTTTTCTAAAAAAAATACTTGATTCTTTTGATGCGATAGGAATAGCAGGGTCCAAATAGAATGACAACCCTTTCTCAAAAAATTTATCAATTCTTTTTAAATAGTTTAGATTAATTTTTTCAGCGAATAGTTCATCTTCGGTGATTGGGTTTTTCAAACCATGATTTATATTTGATAGCAATTCATCCGGAGCTAAATCAAATAATTTTAATAAATATTTAATTCTTGATATGTTTTGAGTAACCTTCAAACTACTACCTAATAATTAGTGTAAGAAAGATAAATATTTCGACTGAATATTTTAAAAAATGATTTCTCAATCATCTTTAAGATAGTAATTTATTTTACTAAAATCATTGCTTTAGAGACAGTGCGAGGTACTGAGGTGGGATAATGAGGGGTGGGATTAACACTTCCTGAATGGGATAAAGAGGCTTCACCTGAGTTCAGAATTATTTCGCCGGGACCTGAGTTTAACTCTCCGGAATGGGAGGCATAAATGCCGTTTGATGTGGGAGAAATGGTTATGCTATATATATAAACACCGCTTGTAAGGTGATGGCGGAGTGCATCGAACTCGGTTTGATGAACTCCGGCGGATTGGGTGTAATTTACTAACTGAACTACTTCCCTGCCGAGCAGATCATAGATTTTTAATGATATTTCCGCTGATTCGGGCAAGTAGTATTGTATTATAGTAGCGAATAGCGAGATCGTTTATATTATTCTTGAGATCGACCAATGTTCCATGCCACCATGGGTAATACGAGAGTCCAACGGCGTGGCTTTTCACCCGTCCGCCCCGAACAACTATGCCGCAATGAAAATTCGGAAAGGTGGAAAAGCGGGTTATAAGGCTTTAGTTTCTTTTATATGATCCTCCCAAAAGTTCGTATCCATATTGAAAACTTGTTGAACCCAATATTATACTAT
>CALDDL010000259.1 GCA_937936675.1 uncultured bacterium | reverse complement strand
GAACGAAGCATATTCAGAAATTTCAAAAAATAATTATATTGTCTTCAAATTTATATTAACGGTTGTTCCTTCGCCCAGCTTCGACTCAATAAAGACAGTTCCATAATATTTTGTTGTTATCTCTTTCACATAAGCTAGTCCAAATCCCTGTCCGTTTGCCTTTGTTGTAAAACCTTTCTGAAATATATTATTTAGATTTTCTTCTTTAATCCCAGTTGCATAATCTTTTATACTTAATATGATATGTCCCTGTTTTTCTTCAGTATTTAGCTCTATTAAACTATCATTAGATATGCAATCTATATATGCTTCAATAGAATTTTGTATCAAAATAGAAATGCACTTCTCTAATTCATTCTTATCAATAAAAAGTTTAGTAAAATGTTCTGTCCGGTTATTTATCTCTAATCTATAATGTCCCTTCTGTGAATCTCCATATTTATTTCTTATAATTTCAATTACTTCATCAAGATTACAGTTTACATTCTTATGAATTATCCGAATCAACTTAATTATCTCTTGCTTCAATTTTTCTATTTGTTCAATACAGTAATCTTTCTTTTTCCCTATTCTCTCTAAATCAATTGATGATAAAACCATTCTAATTTCTTCGATGTAAAGAGTTATTCCATAAGATATTTTTTTTAAGGTTGATTCATCATTTAAGAATAGTTTATCGAATCGAAGCAAATTAGCAAAGTCTGAAATTACAATTAATGATTTATAAGAGCTCTCGTTATATTCATCTATTATTGAGTTAAATCTTTCTAGAAAAATAGTATCCTCGAAATCGATAGTATTGAAATTTTTCAAATAAAGTGAAAGTCTGTTTAAATTCATTGCTGAAGTTTCTCCATGATAGAACCCCTGCAACTCTTTTAATAGTTTATCTAGAATATTTATTCTGCTTAGTTTTTTTGATTCATTATTCTTTATCAGAATTAAACTTATAGGAATGGATGCTAATGAAACCAGAAAAGCTAAATAATCATTTATGAATACATTTCTTGAGTTACTTATCCAATCACTATTACTCGGATAAATGTAATAAATAATTCTAACAAAAATTATTGTAAATAAATAAGACCCAAAACAGATTATTCCGAGGTTGAAGAGTTGTTTCTTATTAACAGTACTAAAAAACGGGAAACGAGTTTGAATAAAACTATTCTTGAATAAGAATACAAATAGAAAGAATAACGGTATGATGAATAATATTTTTATTATTTCAAAAAAGAACTCATTGCTTAATAGACATCTCTTTAAATTTTTAAATAAAATAAAATATATTTGTGATAATCCATCATGCTCATGAATTTCATAATGGGAACCAGCTCTAACAAATAATTCTTTTCTGATGTTACTTTTTGGAAATAAGGCAACTAATTTATAAGTCCCAAATCCTTTCCCGAGTCCAAAATGTTGAATTTTAGAACCGGAGCTAGCATATCCGCTATTACTATTGATCTCTCTAAAACCAATCAATTTATCTCTATCATATAAAAAGAGCTTTGTACCAATAGCACTTCTATTACTTTCTGAACCAATTACTTTTACCGAAATAAAATTGTTCGATTTAGAATTAATATTTAAGTTATTGTGGAGAAGTTGTAATTTGCCATCCACTTGCCCTATTAGAAGATCAATATCTCCATCATTTTTAATATCAAGTGAGGCAATGCTCGAAAGGGAACCTGTCGCTTCTGAATTGTGTAATTGATTCAGAAATGGCTCGGTAAATTTTTCAAATTGTGGTACTCCTTCCTGGATTCCTTTATTAAAATAAATTACTATATTTTTGATATTTGTAAAAGCGAGATCGAGAAATGAATCATTATTAAAATCAGCAGCTACGGCACCATAAGTAAAATATTTCCCGGCAAGTCCACTTTCGGAAGTAACGTTACTAAAAATACCTTTCCCGTTATTTAAGAATAAATTATTGCCAGTACCTCTATTTCCAACAAAAAGGTCCAAATCCCCATCATTGTCAAAATCGGCAAATACGGCTGAATTCGAACGCTTCATCTTCCCGCAACCCGTTCCACTTTCCTGAGTTATGTTTTTAAATGTCCCATCCCTATTATTTAAATAAAGATTATTTTCTTTTTGCCAATTACATAAATATATATCGAGATAGCCATCATTATTAACATCTCCCATTATAGCAGTAATAGCTCCATACTCACTCTTCAACCCGCTTTCAACAGTTCTCTCACTAAACTTTCGTCCATCAATATTTATAAATAGCCGATTTGTAAATAAATAACTGGTTGTAAAGTAATCGAGATAACCATCATTATTTATATCACCAAGAGATGCTGATTCACTTCTATGAATATTTACATTTAGACCAAATTCATCAGTACACTCCCTAAAATATCCTCTATTATTATTTATATAAAGAGCATTTGGACCTTCCAAATATGTTACAATTAGGTCGTCGGTTCCCGATTCGTCAATATCTCCGGCTACAACACCTAGATCAAGATCAAAGACCCCTTCCTTATTTTTTCTCCCACCCAGTCCTATTTTTTCGGTTGTATTACTAAGATAAGGGTCTTCAAAATTTATAAAGTTATTGAAAAACCGATTGTTATCGTATATATCGATAGTATAAACGTCTTCTTTATTATCTCCGTTTAGATCACTTATAGCAATTCCATAAATTGAAGATGATATAGGAAAATCAACCAAGATAAAAAAATTAGTTTTTGACTTATTCTTTAATTCTTTATCATCATCTGTAATTTTCTTTTCTTGTATAATATATATTGAATCTAAAGCTGCAATTATTTCTCCATTACTATATACATAGGAATATATTTGAGGTTTATTGAGATTAATAATAGTTGACCAGTTCTGATTTAATGGTTTCTTATCTGATAAATCTTTGCAAATGATAGTTCCGTAACCGGCAGCATAAACAAAATTATTGTCTGCTATTTGAAAATAAAATAGGTCTTTGGGAGAAACTTTAATTTTATTATTTACTAATATCGTATCACAAGATTCAAAAGAATATGAATTATTTACTTTTTTATAATAGCATAGCAGACTATCTTTTTTGAAGATTCCTCTTTCTAAATTACCGGTACATCTATAAAGAATTGATCTATATGCATATTTAATTTCTTCCGGTTTTAGTTGTGGATTAGGAAATTCAATTATTTTTTTTAGAGTTGAATAATTATCGGTAGCATCTAATTTATAAATATCATCTAATGAATTAAGAAGCACTTCAGTTTTGTCATTAGTATTAACTAGTTGAATTCCAAATCCCGGGTTTAAATCAATGGTATGATGTTCGTTTATAAAACTTACTATTTTTTTTCTCTGAACAGTGATAATCTGATATTCCATAGTTCCGAGAAGTATAAATTTATCGTTTCCTATACATTTAATTCCTATAATATTTTCTGTAACAAGATTTTCAATTTCGAGCTTCTCTCTCAAACGAAATTGCCCATTTACAATAGTAAAAGGTATATAGAATAACTTAATTGTATATTCTTCGGAATGTAAACCGAGAATTAGATACGAATGATCCCCAGAGATAGCAACATCTCCAATCCTGTCTTTAAAGCTTGAGAATACTATTTGAGATTCTTTTCCATTAAAGAAAATTAAATCTCTTGTAGAACTCCAAAATGAATATTTATCATAATTGCCAATAAACTTAATTACTACTGAATTAGGAAGAGGAATAGAATTTGTGATTTGCCATTGATTTGAAATACTCTTAATTCCACCATTATATATTGAATTATTTACGGGTACTTTATCTCTGCACGATAAAGTAAAAATGAATAAAGAGATTAAAATAGAATTAATATATACGCCCGAAATTTTCATCAGTTCTAAGTTTTTGATATATTATTGCAATTATCAAGCCACTTCATAAAATCAGATTTTACACTATTTTCTAATGGTCAAATAGAAAATTGTAAACTAAAGTTGAGGTAATAGTAACTTTAGTTTACACGATCATTTCAAGCCGACCTCTTTTAATGCTTTATCTAATCCTGCTCGGCTAATGCCGGCAATCTCCGCTGCTTTTGTGAGATTATTACTCGAGCATTCCAAAAGTTCATTGAAATAACTTATTTTAAAATCTCTTTTCGCATCCTCATATTTAAGATTTTTTTGATAAACAAAGTTAAATTTCTCGTTTATATTTGAGACACATGAAATATTCCTTGAAGAGACTGTATCTGAATCATCTTTTACTTGGACTATGGTTTTTATTAGAAAATTTTCTAATTCTCGCACATTCCCAAACCAATTTTGTGATTCAAGAAGTTTGATCGCACTTTTCTCAATTTGTAATTCTCTGTTAAGTAATCTTTTTGAATGTTTAGCAATAAAATAATGTGATAGAGGTTCAATATCCTCTCTTCTATCGCGTAATGAAGGTATATCGATAACAATAGTCCCAATCCTATAATAAAAATCGGAACGCAT
>CALDDL010000258.1 GCA_937936675.1 uncultured bacterium | reverse complement strand
ACAATATGAATAATAATTTCTTCAATTAAATTAATTACCTTCTTCCGTTGGCAATTTCATTAAGCCGAGCAACTCTTTCTTCGACAGGCGGATGAGTAGAAAATAATTTCATTAAAGATTTTCCGCTTAATGGATTAACTATAAACATATGAGCAGATGAAGAACCTGCATTTTGCATCGGAATTATTTCATTAGTTTGAGTCAATTTATTAAGCGCTGAGGCAAGAGCTAATGGTTTACCCGAAATTTTTGCTCCCCCTTGATCGGCCATGTATTCTCGCGAGCGAGATATCGCCATCTGAATAAGCACTGCGGCGATTGGGGCGACAATCATAAGCACCAAATCGGCTATAGGACTGCTACCTTCTCTATCGTCTCTGCTTGAACCGCCGAACATTGCTGCCCAGCCAGCCATTCGAGCAATCATTGTAATAGTTCCTACTAAAGTAGCAGCAATCGTACTTACCAAAATATCTCTATTTAATATATGCGTTAATTCGTGAGCGATAACTCCTTCGAGTTCGTCTCTATTCAATATTCTCAATATACCGGTAGTAACAGCGACGGCACTATTTTGTGGATTCCTTCCCGTTGCAAAAGCATTCGGAGTCGGGTTTTCTATCAAATAAACTTTAGGCATCGGAAGATTTGCATTCGAGGCTAATCTTTCGACTGCATCATAATATTCAGGCATATCATTTCTCTCGATCTGCTTTGCCTTATACATTGCTAAAACAATTTTATCTGAAAACCAGTAGGATCCGAAATTCATCACTAAAGCTAATACGAAAGCAATCATCATCCCCGATTGCCCACCGATAAGATTACCTACTAATATGAATAAGACCATCATAACTGTCATTAATATGACCGTCTTGAATCCGTTCATTTTATCTGTTCCTTTTTAATATTCTAAAATTCTAACATATACAAATATACAATTGTTCCTGAAAATCGGAAGCACCCATTTCATTTTACCTTGTTTTTATATACTATAATCTTTAAAATCGTAAATCATTTTAGGAATATTATGTTTAAAAAGAATTTTATAGTCTTATTTATCTTAATTACCACAGGATTGCAAGCACAAAATATATATGAATTTTTACGACTTGATTATAGCCCGCGTGCCGCGGCGTTATCGGGAAGTTTCGTTTCCGCCGATAAAGATATAAATGTTATCTTTTATAATCCCGCCGGTGCTGCTACTCTTGAAGGCACCCCGGTATCTTTCTCTTTCGTCAAACATTTGATGGATATTAATTTTGCAAGCATTGCCGGCTCAAAATATTATGAAGGATTAGGAAGATTCACGGCAGCAGTTCAATATATTAATTACGGAAGCTTTACCGAAGCCTCAGAACGGGGTGAAAAATTAGGTGAATTTGGTGCAGGCGATCTTGCCGCATTAATTGGTTATACAAATTATCTCGATTCTAATTTTTATTATGGCGTTAACGCTAAATTTATCTATTCATCAATTGCAGAGCAATCCTCCACCGGTTATGCATTCGATATGGGACTTCATTATGAAATTCCCGATAGCAGATGGCATTTCGGTTTTTCGATCCTTAATCTCGGAAGTCAAATCACGTCATATTTAAATAAGAGCGAAGACCTTCCTTTAGATATGAGAATCGGTTTTTCTAAAGAATTAGAAAAACTTCCGTTTAGATTATTTTGGTCATTTAATAAATTAAACGAAAAAGAGGATAATTTTTTCAGCCGATTCAAGAATATTTCTGCAGGGGGAGAGTTTAGACTTGGACAATCATTTAGATTGAGATTAGGATATGACAATGCCAAAAGAAAAGATTTGAAGATCGGCACGACTACCGGCTTGGCAGGCTTTAGTCTTGGTTTCGGATTTAAGGTAAGCAGTTATACTGTTGATTATGCCTTCTCCTCACTTGGACTTGTAGGTGCGATTCACAGATTCGGAATTTCAACTTCATTATAGAAGCAATTCATTTAAAAGAAAACCCCGTATTGGCGGGGTTTCTTCATTATAATAATTATTTCATTAGGATCATTTTCTTCACTTGAGAAAAGCTATTTGTTTTAATCCGGTAGAAATATATTCCGCTCGCAACTGAGTTTCCAAAAGAATCCTTTCCATTCCAAGTTACTCTTTGTTTTCCTGCACTTTGATTACCTTCTATTAAAACATTCACTAACTGACCAAGTGAGTTATATACCTCAAGTTTTACGTTACCTTCCGTTGGGAGGTTGTACTCTATGGTTGTTTCTGGATTGAATGGATTTGGGTAATTCGAGATGCTTATCTCTTCATACTCACTTACCGGTTCTGATTTTATTTCAGGATTTGGTAATATTGAACTATTCCCTATTTAGTAAACAATAAGTTAAGCAACTTTTGAATTTAATAAT
>CALDDL010000257.1 GCA_937936675.1 uncultured bacterium | reverse complement strand
ATGATTACTTTAGGCACTGGAGTAGGAAGCGGAATTATTATTAATAAAAAGATTTATGGCGGCGAAACCGGAGGTGCAGGAGAAATTGGTCATACTACTATTGATCATAACGGTGCGCAATGTAAATGCGGTTCAAAAGGATGTATTGAAGCCTATGTCGGGAATAACTATATAATTAAAAGAGTAAAGGAGGAACTTCCTTCGCAGGCGGATTCGCTTATAAATAGACTTATAGAAAATGATATGTCTCCACTTACTCCAAGAATTATTCATGAAGCCGCACTACAAAATGATACTTATGCAATTAGTTTTATAGTAGATATAGGTACTAAAATTGGTCATGGTTTAGCAAATGCTGTGAATACCCTTGATATAACAAATATAATTATCGGCGGTGGAGTTGCCGGATTCGGAGATATTCTTTTTAATTCTATTAGAGAATCCATAATCGATAGAGTTATGATTCCATTTAAACCGCGAATAAAAGTCAAACCGGCAAAGCTAAAAAATGACGCCGGCATTAAAGGTGCAAGTGCTTTAGTTTTTTATAAGTCTTAATGGTATTTAATGAACTTCAAAGGGATCTTTTTCTTTATATTTTTATACTCAGTTTTGTTTGCACAGGAAAAGGATTCCCTTTTTGTACCTACTGATTCCTCTAAAAATAAAAGCCAAATCGAAGATATTGTTTATTCCGAATCGAAGGATTCTTTAATATTTGATGTAAAGAACAAAAAAATGTATGTCTATGGATCAGGCGCGCTAAAATATAAACAAACCAATCTTAATGGCGGATTAATAATTGTCGATTATACAAAAAATGAATTAGAAGCATTCGGAAGAATGGATTCTTCGAATACAAAACTAATTGAAACTCCAGTCCTTAAAGAAGGAGGGGATGCCTATGAAGGTGAACGCTTAAGATATAATTTCAAGACACAACAAGGTTTTATAGCTGAAGCAAAAAATAAAGAAATCGGTTCGCGTTACGAAGGTGAAAAAGTTAAAAAAGTTGATAAAGATACTTATTTTATTGATGGTGGTATGTTTACAACATGCGATAGCGATACACCTCATACTTATTTTACCGCTGATAAAATGAAAGTAATCCAGAATGATAAGATAATTGCCGATTGGATATTTATGTATATAGGTGGAGTGCCATTGCCATTACCCATACCATTTGCAGTTTTCCCAAATCAATCTGGCAGACGAAGCGGTATAGTAGTTCCTACTTACGGGCAGATTGCAGATCGTGGGCAGTATTTTAGGAATTTTGGATATTTTTGGGCAGCCAGTGATTATTTTGATATGGCTTTTACAGGTGATTATTACACCAAAGGAGGGTATGCTTTTCGCAATAGAACCAGATATGCTAAGCGTTATTCTTTTTCAGGAAATTTTAATGCGGGATATTCAAGAATAGTAACCGGCGAAGAAGGAGACCCTTCTCGAAGAAATCAAACCGATTGGAATATTAATCTTTATCATAATCAAGAGATAAATCCTACTACTCGCTTGGATGCTAATCTTCAATTCTTATCTAGTACATTTTTACAAAATAATGCAATTGATTACAATGACTTATTATCGCAGGACATTATTTCTAACGCTACCTTTAATAAAAGATGGGAGGAAAGCGGAAGCAGCCTTACTTTAAACTACTACCGTTCTCAAAACTTAAGAACGGGAGATACTTATGAAACTTTACCAAGTCTAAATTTTTCCAAATCACAATTCAGTCCATTCAAAAAAAATTCTAAAGATTATTCAACCGAACCCAGTTGGTACGAACTAATCGCACTTGATTATAATGGTCAGTTTAAGAACGATAGAAAAAAAATTGGGGGGATATTAGAAAAAAAACTTGGTGTTAATCATAGCGTTAATCTAAACTTCTCTCCCAAATTGGGCTATTTTAATATTACTCCTAATTTTAGTTATAACGAGAAATGGTACAATAGGAGATTAGTTCTAGAATCTACTCCCGTTCTCTCGACAAATCCCGAAACCGGTGCACCAATGATAAGAGATTCTGTAAGCGAGAGATACGTGAACGAGCTTAATTTCGTTAGAACCTTTGATATGAGTGTTACTGCATCGACAAAATTGTATGGCATAATGCAGACAAATTTTTTAGGTGTTGAAGCATTCAGGCATACATTAAATCCAGCAATTTCTTATACATATCAGCCTGATTTCGCTTCTGATAGTTGGAATTATTATGACTCATATAAATTAAGCAGCGGCGAAGAAGTACGATATGATAAATTCGGAAGGGAAATATTCGGTGGTGTAAGCGGTGGTAAAAGACAAAGTTTGAGCTTTTCACTCAGAAATGTTTTTGAAATAAAAACATTTAAGAATCCTAAGGACTCTACTAATAACGACAATAAAATTACACTTCTAAATTTTGATGCCAGTATTAATTATAATTTTGCTGCCGATAGTCTAAGAGTAAGCGATCTTAATCTTAGTTATAGAACTCAGATAGGGCAACTATTAAGTTTCCAAGGTTCATCATCCTACACATTTTACGATTATAATGGTCCGCAAAGAGTTAATCGGTTTTTATATAAGGAGGGGAAGGGATTATTCAGATTGACTAATTTTAGTTTCTCAATCTCCACTTCGATTGCAGGCGATAAAATTGAGAAAAAAGAAAAACAAGATACAACTAAGGCCGATGAATTAGATGCATTCAAAAAGAAAGATTTCATCGCTCTATATGATAATAGTGAGCCCGCTGATTTATCAATACCATGGGATTTAAGTCTCTCTTATTATTATAATCTTTCAAAGAACAATCCCAGTATAGTGAATAAATTTTCTAATTTAGGATTGGACTTAAGTTTTAACTTAACGGAGAATTGGAAATTTAAGGTAAGAGGCAGCTACGATTTTGAACAGAAACAGATTTCTGCACCACAAATAACCGTTTATCGAGATTTACACTGTTGGGAATTTAATTTTACATGGAATCCATTAGGCACTTATCGAGGGTATCATTTTGAATTAAGAATGAAAGCTTCTGAATTTCAGGATATTAAAGTAACTAAAGCACGCGGTCTTTATTCAGGGAGAAGGTAATTAAATTATGCTAAATTATATTTGGATTGCCCTTGCTGCTATTGGAATTTTATCTGCTATTACCATTGATGTATCCGATTCGTTTAATGATAAATATGCAAACGGGAAAGAGATAAATGCTGTTTTCCTTTTAAAAGATTCTGCAAAAACTAAAGTCGCATCAGAATTAATAATAACCAAAGAATCACTTAGAACAATTTATGGAATAGAAGATACAATTAATTTTAAAGGAAATGCAGAATTAACTTTTATTAAATCAAATTCAGGTTCTTTTGTATTAAATATAAATTCGGGATCTCCTCAAATTATTCAACAAATTGCATCTGCCGAAGGAAAGTACGAAGATATTTTTGGGACTTTTAGTTCTATAAAAAGAAATTCAACTAATATGATAGAAGCGAAAATTGTATTTGAAAAAGTATCCTTTTTAAAGATGAAAGGAATTACAAATGCAATTTTGGATTATGCGAAAACCGCCGTAAATATAGCATTAGGACTAATTGGTATTATGGCTTTGTGGCTTGGGATTATGAAAATTGCACAAGAATCGGGTCTAATTACCAAATTTGCGAATGCGGCAAAACCGATTATGAAATTTTTATTCCCTGATGTCCCTTCCGATCACCCCGCAATTGGTTCAATTTTAATGAATATCTCTGCAAATATGCTCGGACTTGGTAATGCAGCTACTCCTTTCGGACTTAAAGCTATGGAAGAGCTTGATAAACTTAATCCGGAAAAAGGAACTGCTACAAATGCAATGTGTACTTTTTTGGCTATTAATACCGCCGGATTGACTCTTATACCGGCGACTGCCATTGCGGTGAGGGCGGCGGCAGGGAGCAGTAATCCTTCTATCATTATCGGCACTTCATTCTTCGGTGCACTATGTGCTACTACCGCAGCAATTATTTCTGTAAAAATTCTTGAGAAATTTTCTATTCCTGATTTTAATTTCGGCGCATGGATTAAGAAAAGCTATAAACTTTTTATAGGCTTATTCGTATTTTCATTGATTGGAATAACTCTTTTTACTACAGATATCTTCAAATTTCCTTCATTTAATATCGAGATAATCAAAGAAATCATTCAATTTATTTCTATATTAGCAATCCCGTTGATAATAATTCTTTTTCTTTCTTATGGATTGTATAAGAAAGTAAAAGTTTACGAGACTTTTGTCGATGGAGCAAAGGAAGGTTTTGAGGTAGCTGTAAGGATTATACCATATTTAGTAGCAATGCTAATGGCAATCGGAATATTCAGAGCTGGCGGAGCAATGGATTTTTTAATTCTTATAATAAATCCAATAACAAGTTTAATTGGATTTCCGGCGGAGGCACTTCCTATGGCATTAATGAGACCTCTTTCGGGCAGCGGTTCACTCGGAATAATGACGGAAATTATCGCTAAACATGGTGCTGATTCATTTATTGGCGTATTAGTATCTACTATAATGGGGAGCACGGAAACCACTTTTTATGTTATTGCTCTTTATTTTGGCTCGGTAAATATTAAAAGAACAAGACATGCATTAGCAGCAGGATTAATTGCTGATTTTGTTGGAATAATTGCGGCTCTTTTAATAACCCGAATTTTATTCGGATAAGTATATATAGTTAAAAAAGAATTGGATATATTGTTGTTAATAATTATTTTTCTTTAAAAAATTAAGACTTAATTATGAGAATAGGAATTCCAAAAGAAACACAGCTCGAAGAAAAAAGGGTAGCATTGGCTCCTGCCGGTGTGGATTCACTTATAAAAGCCGGTCATACTGTTTTTGTTCAAGCAGGTGCTGGTGATGGCAGCCACTGTTCAGATCAAGAATATGCTAAAAACGGTGCTAATATTGTTTATACAACCGAAGAAGTTTTTCAAAGATCTGAAATGATAGTTAAAATTGCTCCATATACTGAAGAAGAAGCTGATCTTTTGCAGGAAGATCAAATCACTTTCTCATTTCTTCATCTTGCTCTTAATAAGAAAAATGTGCTTGATAAAATGATGAAGAAAAAAGTTACTGCAATTGCTTATGAATTAATTGAAAAAGATGGTCAGTTTCCCGTTCTTGAATCGATGAGTGAAATTGCAGGACAATTAGCTGTACAAGCAGGCGAAAGATATTTAGGAAGCGATAATTCGGTAGGGCGTGGCATTGTCATGGGAGGTATTTCTGGAGTTGCTCCTGCCGCAGTCGTTATTCTTGGTGCCGGTGTTGTTGGATATAATGCTGCTCGCGCCGCTCATTCAAGAGGTGCTCATGTAATAGTTCTTGATAAAGACTTAAGAAGACTTAGACGAATTCAATCTGAAATTTCAAAAAATATTACTACCGTTTCTGCTAATCCATTTACAATTGCACGCGGTGCATCATTTGCAGACTTATTAATCGCCGCTGTACAAATTAAATCGGAAAAAGCACCTAGTTTAATTACCGAAGAGATGGTAAAATCAATGAAAAAGGGTGCAGTTATTGTTGATGTCTCTATTGATCAAGGCGGCTGTGTGGAAACAAGCCGACCGACAACAATATCCGATCCGGTTTTTATCCAACATGATGTGATTCATTATTGTGTTCCGAATATGCCGGCGATAGTCGCAAGATCTGCTAGTTATGGGCTTAATAATGCTTCAATAGAATATATTTTGGAGATTGCAAATAACGGATTATCAAATGCCCTTATTGGTGATACCGGTTTAGCAAGGGGAGTCTGTTCTTATAATGGATATTGTACAAATGAAATTATAGCCGAAGAATTCAAGATAGAGTATAGAAGGCTGCATATTTTTTCAAAAAACTAAAAATTTTAGAGATGGTTATGACAATCGAAGCAACACAATCAACATTAAATGCCAATGCTCCTTGGGTAGCAAAATATAATTCTAAGGTAGTAACTGCCGATGAAGCAGTAAGAGTGATAAAATCTAAGGATAAATTGGTAATTCAGCCCGGATGCGCCGCTCCATTTGATTTAATTAATGCAATGGTCAGAAGAAAAGATGAGCTAGAGGACGTAGAAATTTATCATATACTTATAGTAGGGGATTTGCCATATCTTAAACCGGGTATGGAAAAACATTTTCATCATAAAGCGTTCTTTATCGGCGGAAATGCTCGTGGAGCAGTAAATGAAGGGCGTGCTGAATTTATTCCGATATTCCTTTCGGAAGTTACACAACTCTTTAAGAAGGGAGTTCTTCAAGCTGACGTTGCTCTTATTCATGTATCTCCACCAGATGAACATGGTTTCTGCAGTTATGGAATTGATGTGGGAAATATTAAGACTCCAACCGAAAAAGCAAAATTTGTAATTGCTCAGGTCAATAAAAATATGCCTCGAGGTCTGGGGAATTCTTTTATTCATGTTAATAAGGTTGATCTGTTTGTAGAATCACAAGCTCCACTATTAGAATTGCCTCAAGTTGATCCCGATACTACTCCCGAAACTTTAGCAGTTTATGATAAAATAGGAGAAAATGTTGCGTCATTAATAGAAGATGGTTCTACGCTTCAAATGGGTATCGGTGCTATTCCCGATTCTGTATTAAAATATTTGAAGAATAAAAAAGATCTCGGAATTCATACAGAAATGTTTTCTGATGGAATTGTGGAATTAGTTGAGAATGGAATTATCAACGGTGAACAGAAGACCTTACATCCCGGAAAAATTATTGCGGGTTTTTGCTTAGGGACAAAACGCTCTTATGATTTTATTCATAATAATCCGGTTATAGAATTTCACCCACAAGAATATATTAATGATCCGTTCATTATAGCTAAGAATAATAAAATGGTTGCAATTAATTCTTCAATCGAAGTGGATTTAACAGGGCAGGTATGCTCTGATTCTATCGGTACCAGATTTTATAGCGGTATTGGTGGGCAGGTGGATTTTATTAGAGGTGCAGCACATTCAGAAGGTGGAAAACCAATTATCGCTCTGCCTTCGGCTACCAAGGATTTAAAATATTCACGAATCGTATCGATGTTAAAACCGGGTGCTGGAGTTGTAACTTCTCGAGGCGATGTTCATTATGTTGTAACTGAATATGGAATTGCTAATCTTTTTGGCAGAACTATTCAAGACAGAGTAAGACAATTAATACAAATTGCACATCCAATCTTTAGGGATGAATTAACCGAATATGCTAAAAAGGTTTTTTATATTTAATTATGGTTGCTGTTATTGGTGATATACATGGTTGCTACTATACTCTTGTAGAACTTTACAAAAAGATAGTTAAAAAATATCCTAGAATTATGGTCGTTACTGTCGGAGATATGGTCGATAGAGGAAATCATTCACGTGATGTAATTAATTTTATAATTGAAAATAATATTAAATTTACACCCGGTAATCATGACTATATGTTCTATCATTTTTTTAAAGAACCTTCGAGTGTTTTTGCGCGTTCATGGCTTTTTAATGGTAGCGAATCAACTTTAGAATCGTATGAGCATTATGAAAATGATATATTCGCTCATATAGATTTAATTAGTAAAGCACCTTTGTACATGGATTTGGATGATTGTTTTATCTCTCATGCAGGAGTTTCAAAAACGTACAGAAAATTTCTTCCGAATGATTATAAAGATAATCTTTCTGTTTTGGAGCCAATGATTATCGATGACCTAAAGAGTGACAAGGGAATATTATGGAATCGCGATTCACTCTTAGATTTGGGAAAACTACAGGTCGTAGGTCATACTAAACAATCTCAAATTACTGTTGTTGAAGAATCAAATTCATGGTATATTGATACAGGTGCTTGTGTCGGAAATAATTTGAGTGCAATTATTGTTCACAAAAATCAATTCATTGAATCGCTTGAAGAGAAAACGCAAATAAAAGATATCATATAATCAATGTAAAAATTTTTCCCTCAAAAAGGAATTGCAAATGAATAGGTTTTTACTATATTTTTCATGTATAAAAAATTCGGAGGGATTATAAGTAAAATTCTACTATTAATTTAGATGTTTAATTTATATCAAAGGTATAATATCCATTATTCTCTTAAAAATATCTTAAAGTTGGGACTGAAGATTTTCTTTGTTCCATTTTTTATTTTATATATAGCTATCTCGCTTGGATTTTCAAGTCAGAATTCTTCGCAATCAAACGATCTTCTTTTATTTGATAATTGCTTCGAATTATTATCTGTTATAAAGAATGATCATCCCGGTAGTAAATTCTCTACAAATGATTTGTCTTCAAACAAAGAAAAAGATTTAATAAAACCGGACCCTAAAAAAAAGGTTATCGATTTATTTGACGTTATTGCCGATACAACAAAGAAACTAGCAACCGATTCATTAATGAGCAAATTCAAAATTGATTCACTAAAGAGAATTGATTCATTATCTCAAGATTCCACGGCAAGAATTCAGAATTTTAAATATGAAAGAGAAGACAAAGCATATACCGAATTTAGAAAAAGTAGGAAATTACCTCTTTTCGCTTATCCTTCGATGAATTATGCCAATAGAATAGTCAAATTAGATTCTACAGGAACAAAAGTTACAATCACTGATGTGATCTTAGGCAAGGAAGCACGTCCATATTTGGAGATGCCATTAGAGGAGTATATTGATCTAAGGCTTGAAGCTATTAACAGGGATGTATGGGAACAAATAGGTTATAAATATGAATTAAAGAAAAGCACAAAAGATTTAAGTCAATTACTTACTGATATTACGAATATAGAAATACCACTTCCGAGCACCTCTTTCTTATCTATTTTCGGTCCTCCTAAGATCAGTTTAAAAATTAATGGTGCAGTGGATATTCATGGGGCTTGGCGCAATGAGACAACCGAAGGTATAACTACCTCCGCTTTAGGTAATACTCGAAATGAACCTGATTTCAAACAGCAAGTTCAAATAAATCTTAATGGTACTATCGGTGATAAACTTACAATCAATGCGGATTGGAATACTGAAAGAACATTCCAATATGAGAATCAACTCAAAATAAAATATACCGGTTATGAAGATGAAATAGTTCAGAGCGTTGAAGCAGGAAACGTATCGTTGCAGACTTCATCATTAGTAGGTGGAAGCGAGGCACTCTTTGGTGTTAAAGCTCAGTTCCAAATGGGTCCATTAAGTTTAACTGCTTTAGCCTCTCAAAAGAAAGGTGAAATCCAAGAAGTATCTGTTTCCGGTGGCGCAAAGGCTCAGCAGTTTGAGATTCATGTTTATGATTATTCACCAAACCATTTTTTCTTGCATAAAATGTATGCAGATAGAAATTTGGCGATCTTTAATAATTTTTATAGCAGCCCTATTCCTCGAGTTACAGATTCGGTTCTCGTTAAAGATATCGAAGTATGGAAAACTATAACAGGTTTAGTAAATCCAAATGAAAGGAAAGGTAATGCCTTTATTAATTTGGAACCACGCAGAAGAGGAGATTTATTAAACGCGCAAAGAGATAGTACTCTTCAATCAATTCCGGGTATTCAAGAAATCGGAAGAAGATTTATGCGTTTGGTTCAAGGTGTAGATTATGATTACCATGCAGAGACCGGATATATTAGTTTTAGAACTCAAATCCAAGATCAAGATGCGGTAGCTGTAGCATTCCGTACCGAAGGACCTACTACATCTCCTGATGACGACCGTTATTATGGTGAATTTCTATCTGATGTTTCGGCTGATACAACAGCTCTTATTGTATTGAAATTGGTTAAGCCTGCAAATCTTCAACCACAATTTAAAGATGCTTGGGTATTACAACTAAGGAATATTTATCCAATTGGTGGGCGTGAGGTAAAAGAGGAAGGATTTAAACTCGACTTATTATACAGAATTGAGGGACAGGAGCCGAGATCGGATTATAATGGTGTTAAACTTCTAGAAACATTTGGACTTGATAGAACCGACCAAAGCGGAACTAGTGCTACTCCGGATGGTGCATTCGATTTCTTCCCTAATAAAACAATTAAACCATCAACTGGTGAAGTTATTTTCCCGTTTTTAGAGCCATTTGGAAGGGATTTACCTAATTCATTGCCTGATTCACTTATGTATAATGCTGTCTATGATACCACCGTTACATTTGCTAAGCAGGATCGTTCTAAAGATAAGTTTTTAATTTCTGGCGAATATTCAGCCGCAGTTTCATCTGTTTATACAATCGGATTTAACGTAGTAGAAAATTCAGTAAAAGTTTTGCTTAATGGCATGCAATTAACCGAAGGTGTTGATTATACTGTGGACTATAATATCGGGCAAATTATAATCAGAAAAGCAGAAGCATTGGTGCCCGGAGCTGACCTAAAAATCACTTATGAGCAAAACGATCTTTTCCAATTAGCTTCAAAAACACTTTTAGGATTAAGGGGTAATATTCAGTTTAGCAAAAAAACTTCTCTCGGTTTCTCTTATCTTAATTTGAACCAACAGACGCTTAGTGATAAAGTAAGAATTGGGGAAGAACCATTAAACAACTCAATTTTTGGTGCTGATTTTCAAACGAGTATTGATCTTCCTTTTATAACTAAGGCTCTTGATAATGTTATTTCAACTAGTGCAGTTTCAAATTTCTCTCTCAAGGGTGAATTTGCGTATATAGACCCTGATCCAAATACCAAGAAAAGTACCATTACTTCGGATGCAGGAAAGAGCATTGCATACATAGACGATTTTGAAGGTGCAAAAAGAACAATCCCCATGGGCATGGCTTATGGTTCTTGGAAAGATGTCAGTGTCCCAAATAATTTACCGGTAATCGGGAAATTCCCTGAAATACAACAGATGAATTATAAAGCAAATGCTTATTGGTATAATATCACTCCGTCTGATGTTACGGTTCAAAATTTATATGGTGATAGAAAGCAAACCAGCCGAGATCAACAACAAATTACTGCACTTGATTTTATTTATACTCCTACACAAAGAGGTTATTATAACTGGAATCCTACTTTAGATCAGACAAACTTAAATTGGGCAGGTATGATGAAACCTCTTTCTTCGACAGCTAATAACTTAGTGGAAGAAAATATTGAATTCATTGAATTTTGGATGTACACGATTGTTGCACCTGAAAATTTAAAGCTACACATAGATCTAGGACAAATAAGTGAAGATGTAATTCCAAATGGACGATTAGATACTGAGGATAAAAACTCAAATGACCTTGTAGATGAAGGTGAAGATACAGGTATAGATGGATTAAGAGATTTCGAAGAACCCGGTTATAATGCTAGCACTAATCCCGATCCTAGTAATGATAATTATTCTTTCGTTTATAGCACAACTGCCGATTACTCTCGCATTGTAGCAACCGAAGGTAATGCCAAATCCACAGATTTGGGAAGACTTCCTGATTCTGAAGATTTAAATAGAAACTTTACTCTAGATAGAGTTAATAGTTATTTCAGATACGAAGTTCCTTTGGATACAAGTAAAGCAACTAACCCATTTATTCAGGGTGGAGGTTACAAAGGAAGTAACTGGTATTTATTCAAAGTTCCTCTAAAAGATTTTGTTGAAAAATTCGGTGATCCGAGTTTTTCAGTCGTTGAAACAATCAGGTTATGGATATCAGGTGCATCCACACCAGTACATATAAGATTCGCTGAATTAAATCTTGTGGGTAATCAATGGCAAAAAGTTCTTAGTCCTCCAAGAGTAACTGCTGAAGATACAGTGATGACGGTTTCCGTAATTAATTACGAAGATAACCCTGAATATTATCTCCCTGCCGGAGTTCAGCAGGAAAAAGATAGAACTAAGCCTGATGAGCAAGTTCTTAAAAACGAGCAGTCTCTTAATCTCATTATTAATCAGCTTGAAGATGGAGATAAGAGAGAAGTTGTAAAATATCTATATAAGCCTTTGGACGTATTTAATTATCAGGAGATGAAATTATTTATTCATGGCGATTTAAAAGATGCTCCCGGTTCAATTTCCCATTACTCTGATCCGCAGGATTATGCCTCCGAAGTCTATTTACGTTTCGGTTCAGATACATCGAACTATTACGAATATCGACAACCGGTTCAAGCAGATTGGAATGAAGTAAGCCTTGTTTTCTCAGAATTGACTGCAATTAAGCAAAGAAGAGATAGTACTCAGATCAAAGGGGTTTATCTTGTACCGTTAGCCGATCTTCCGGGACATACTTATGGAGTTAGAGGTAATCCTACTCTTACCCGAATATCATTTTTCCAAATAGGAATTATAAATCCTTCTAATAAAGGAGCAAAAGGAGAACGAGTCTCAGGTGATGTATGGATAAATGAGTTGAGAGTTTTGGGAGCCGATGATACTCCCGGTTGGGCTTATACAGCATCAACTTCATTCCAATTAGCTGATTTATTAAAGGTCAATTTTAATATTAACCAAACTAATCCTTATTTCCATAAGCTGGCTGAAAGATTTGGTACCAGAGATGATAGAAGAAGTTGGGGTGTTTCGGCTGATCTTGATGTTCTAAAATTGATTCCGTTAAATCTTTCCGGCAGCAATTTTAAAGTATCCTATTCTAGAAATGAATCTACTATTAATCCTCTTTATATGCCGGGAACAGATATTAAAGTGGATGAAGCTCAAAAGCAGATTGAGGCTAATTTAATTGAACAGAACGTAGATCCTGCTATTATTCAAGAGCAATTAAAAAGCATTAAAGGTGAGACTCAGACTGTATCGGTTTCTGAAATTTGGAGTGTTCAAAATTTTAGAATAAAAATTCCGACAGATTTTTGGCTTATTAGAGATACATTTAATAGTCTCGCATTTAGTTTTACTTATAATAAATCGATGAGCCGAAATCCAACTATAATTAACGAATTCAAATGGTCTTGGAATGCAGGTGCATCTTATTCAGTTAATTTAAGTAGAGATAATTTCTTTAAACCATTAGATATTCCTTATTTGGGAGACTTACTAAGTTTCTTTACTGATTATAAAGATATTAAAATATTCTATGCTCCTACATCCATTTCTTCTAATCTAACAGCTTCGAGAAATCGTTCATTTAGAGTAAATAGGACATCACCGGATAAACCAAATGTTCAAAGAGATTTTACAACTAATCGAGGTGCTGGATTAGCTTGGTCGCTTACTGAAGGTGGTTTATTAAACGTTGGGTTTAATTATAATTTCGATATTCAATCATCATTAGCTTATTTATTAACCGAAAATGATATGGAAAGATCGGAGAGTGAAATATGGAAAGAAATTTTCTCCGGTGCTGTATTTGGAAAAGATTTTAATTATAGACAAAATTTTGATTTAAGACTTAATCCAAAAGTACCATCAATCTGGGACTTAAATAAATATATATCTATTACTACAAATTATTCAGTTGCTTATACATGGCAAAATAATTTTCAGCAAGAAGAACTTGGTAGATCAGCAGGATATTCTAATAGAATTAGTGCTGGATTAAATATTAGGTTAAAATCAATTTTCGCACCTCTCTTTAGAGTAGAAGAAGTAAAAGAAGCCCCAAAGCCACCGACTCAAGCTCCTGCTCAAGGCGGCAGAAGAAGTGGGACAAGGGAGCAAACCCAACAACCGCTCATTGAAAAACCGGTTCAGCAAACTCCACAGCCACCACCGACTGCGGCAGCATCACCTACACGTAGGAGAAATCCACGTGCTTCTATGTTTGCGAATAATACTAACATCAATCCTGCAGATACTTCAGGGTTAAGTACGCCGTTAATCCAACAAGATTCTGTGGCTCGAACTCGTCCTATTATTCCTGTTGATTCAGTTACGCAAAATCTTAATTTAGCACAAACAGATTCTGTTACTCGAAATCGTCCACTATTTCAAGAGGATCCTTCCTTCGATAAAAGTATTGTAGCACATAGAGATAGTTCAGTAATTGGTGATTCAATTGCTTTTTCTGATTCCACATTCGCTGATTCACTAGATGCAGAAATGCCCTCCGAACCGATTTACACGGTCGGCTTAGAATATTTAAAACTGGGAGTCAAATGGCTCTTGCTAGATTACGATCAAATAAGTCTAAACTTCTCTCAACAAAGTACTCTTTCAAGTAGCGGGTTAAAAGGCACTGGCACTGGATTTAATAATTTCTTTGGTATCAAACAATCCGAAAGCAAAGGTCCAAATAGGCTTTTCATGCTGGGATTATCTAACAAAGTCGGATCACGTGCTCCGAACGGTAATCTTTCGGATAATTATTCTCACAAGAATCAATTTGATATAAAAACTTCAAGACCGCTTTGGGAAGGTGCTCAATTAGACCTTAATTGGACTGTCGGTTGGGGATTAAATAAAGCTACTACCATTCAGACTGATTCATTGGGAGTTGTTTCTATTAAAAATTTGACTTCAACCGGTGATATTACTCGCTCATTTGTTAGTTTACCGTCGTTTTTATTTATTTCAGGCGGAATTAAAAAAGTAGCTGAACTTTATGATAAAACTGCTCCTCGTCCTACCGAAAATTTATCTAAAGCCTTCGTTGAAGGTTTAGAAACTTTTTCACTTTTTTCTAAAGTACCTGTACTTAAAGATGTAATGAAATATATTCCTCGCCCTAATTGGTCTTTGACTTGGAATGGACTAGAAAAAATTGAATGGTTAGATTTTGCTAAGAAAGTCTCTTTGCAACATGCTTATACTTCCACTTATAACGAAGGTTGGAAAATTAATACTGACGGACTTCATGAGGTTCAATCTCAGAAGATAGAATTTGGTTTCAATCCGCTGCTCGGTCTCAGTATGCAGTTTGATAAAGTTTTAGGTGGAAATTTTACAAGTTCTATAAGATTTTCAACTAAAACAATTTATAATCTAGGCGCTACTACAAGAAACATTACCGAGAGTTTTACGAGAGATATTAATATATCAGCAAGCTATCAAAAGTCTGGATTTGAGCTCCCATTATTTGGTATATCTCTGAAGAATGATCTTGAGGTATCTGCTTCTTATACTAGCGGAAAATCATCAAGCCTAGTTTATAAAATGGATAACTTCAAAGAAGCAGGTGAGCCATTAGATGGAACAACAAGAACTACAATCGAACCAAAAGTTAAATATGTAATGAGTTCACGAGTAACGCTTTCTATATTCTATCGCCGGACATCGGTAGAACCGCAGGGTGCTTCAAGAATTCCTCCTACTACTACAAATGAAGCTGGTATTGATGTTCATATTTCGATTCAGTAAATAAAGGATAAGAAAATGTCTCCGAGAAGAAATAAGATTTTATGGGTAGATGACGAAATTGAACTATTACGTTCTCATATAATTTTCTTAAATGAAAAAGGTTATGAGGTACAAACCGTTACAAATGGCGAAGATGCTATAGATGAAATAAAGAATGAAAATTATGACCTTATTTTTTTAGACGAGATGATGCCCGGATTGGGGGGACTTGAAACTCTAGCTCAGATAAAAGAAATTAATCCGGCACTCCCGGTTGTTATGATTACTAAGAGTGAAGAAGAGACACTAATGCATGAAGCTATTGGAAGCAAGATTAGTGATTATCTTATTAAACCGGTTCTTCCTTCACAAGTCCTAATGGTTTGTAAAAAATTTCTTGAGAGCTCAAAAATTTCCGATGAATATGTTGCTAAAGATTATCTTGAAGCGTTTAATGAAATTACGCAACGACTAATGCTAAACCCTGATTATAATGACTGGATTGAAATTTATTCTAAATTAGTCAATTGGGAATTGGAATTAGACGAACATCCGGAGGTGAATCTAAGACAGACACTTAATGATCAAAGAAAAGAATGCAATAAAGAATTTTCTAAATATGTCGAGAAAAATTTTTCTGATTGGATATATAGCACAAAAGGTGATGCCCCTGATTTCTCACCATCAATTACAGAAAAATATGTATTCCCTCACTTGATTGAACACAAAGGACCGGTCTTTTATTTCGTAATTGATTGTCTCCGACTTGATCAATGGTTGATGATGGAAAAAATATTAAGAAATTATTTTAAGATAGAAAAAGATTACTACTATTCAATTCTGCCCACGGCAACACCTTATGCTCGAAATGCACTTTTTGCCGGATTATATCCTTCTGAAATTGAAAAAAATTATCCTGATTTATGGGCTTCGGACAATGAAGATGACGAAAGAAGCATGAATAAATATGAAAAAGATCTCTTACAGCTTTTATTAGATCGGAAGAGAATCAAATTAGATAATGAAATGAAGTTTATGAAAATAATAGATCCCGATGTGGGAAGATCATTCGAAAATAATATTGCCTCACATAAAAAAACTCATTTTATGGCGGTAGTTGTTAATTTTCTTGATATGATTGCACACGGTAGATCAGATTCTGAAATACTTAAAGAAATTGCTCCTGATGAATCTGCTTATCGTTCTTTAACTAATAGTTGGTTCATTCATTCCTCACTATTAGGGACTCTTAAAACAATTGCCACGATGCCAAATGCGAAGGTAATTGTTACGACTGATCATGGAAGCATTAGAGCACTAAGAGGTGCGAAAGTATTAGGTGATAGAGAGGCTAGTGCTAATCTTCGATTTAAGTTTGGAAGAAATCTAAAGGTTGATGATAAACATGCAATTTATATTAAGAACCCTTCTGATTTTAAATTGCCGAAAAGAGGAGTTACAATAAATTACATTATCGCCAAGGAAGATTATTATTTTGTATATCCGACAGATTATCATAAATACTTGAGTCATTATAAAGATAGTTTCCAACATGGCGGAGTTTCGATGGAGGAGATGATTTTACCAGTTATTACTATGGAAAGCCGAGCTTAATTAATGGTTGGCACTTTTATATGTAATTCTGAAGATGAAACTAAATTGCTAGCAGAGAAATTCGCTACTGATTTAGTACCTGGTGATGTCGTTTTGCTATCCGGTAATCTTGGTGCCGGTAAAACGTTTTTTGTAAGAGCTGTCTGTAATAGTTTTAATATCCCCCTAATATCAAGCCCATCGTTTTCTATTATTAATCTATATTCAGGCAAATATGAAATAACTCATGTCGATTTTTATAGAATTAGTAACGTAGAAGAACTTTTCCCGATAGGTTTCTATGATTATTTAATTGATGATTCAATAAAATTTATCGAATGGGCAGATATGTTCCCCGAAATTTTTACTTCAGGATATTATTTGATTAATTTAATTAACAAAAATAATGATTCGAGAGAAATCACAATTAAATATTATGAATAAATATTTTCCAATGCTTGCAATTGAGACCTCGGCTAAAGTATGCAGTACAGCACTTTTGATAAATGAAAATGAATATTATGAAATGAATTTCAATAAATCTCATATCCATTCTGAAAAAATAATTTATTGTATTGACGAATTGATTAAGAAATCAGAATTGGATAAAAAAGATTTGAAGTCTATAGCAGTATCAAATGGTCCCGGTTCATTTACAGGTCTGAGAATTGGATTAGCAACCTCTAAAGCATTATCACAAGCTCTAGATATTCCTATAATTCCTGTCCCTACATTTCATGCTATGGCTTTTTATATTTCACAATTCCTTGATAATGAAGAAACTTTTTATATTGTTTCTAAAGCAAATCTTGGAGAGTATTATTCGGCAAATTTTATTTCTAAAAACGATTCTTATGAGATGCTTAAAGAAGTTACTATTATTAATGATGAAGAATTAGAAGTGATAAAAAAAGAAAATAAAATATTTGGTGGTTACACTGGCATTTACGAAAATCCTTCTGCAATTTCAATTGCAAGGTGGGCTTATTTTTATGGTAAAGATTTATTAACTTCCGATATCGATTATTTAGAACCTAACTACATTAAAAAATTTGTAATAAAGGTGAAGAAGTGAGAAAATATTTATTAGTCTTTTGTATGTTATTTATTGGAAATATAGTTGCGCAGCCTGTGATATCAGTAGAGAAACCAAGTTTTGATTTTGGTGTAATCCACGAAGGTGAGAACGTTAACCATTCTTATGAGATAATCAATACAGGAAATAGCGATTTAAGGATTACACGTGTTTATGCTTCATGCGGATGTACGGCGGTAGAACCTGAAAAAGATTTATTAAAACCGGGAGAAAAAACTTCTGTGATGATTGAATTCAATTCTACCGGTAGATTGGGTGTGCAGGAAAAATATGTTTTTATTAATTCTAATGATCCAAAACAGAAAGAACTGCGCCTTCATTTCAAAGCTGATGTTCAACCAAAAGTAGATGAAGCTAATAATACAGAATCGAAATTAACTCTTACAAAAAATTATTTCGATTTCGGAAACGTTAAAGAAGGAAAGATCGTAGAAGTAACAATTGCTTTTAAGAATAGCGGACAGAAAGATTTGGTAATCAAAGACGTTAGGACTTCTTGTGGATGTACAGCGGCACTATTATCAAGCAAAAAGCTTAAGCCGGGCGAACAAGGGGATTTAAGAATTGAATTAGATACCTCCAATAGATCGGGAAAATTAACTAGAACGGTTACTCTATATTCAAACGATCCTGTTGATCCGAGCCAAACAATAACAATATTTGCAAACATAACCGAGAATAAATAAATATATGGGATGGTTTAAAAGATCCAAACAAAATATATCGCCTGAAAGCAAGAAAAGTGATATTCCCGATGGTCAATGGTCTAAATGCGGAGACTGCGGAGAAATTATACATAATAAACAATTAGAGCAGAATTCTTCTATCTGTCCAAAATGCGGATTCCATTTCCGTATAGGCAGCCAACAATATTTTGAATTATTATTTGATGGTGGAGAGTTCAAGGAACTTGATAAGAAGATGAGATCTGCCGATCCGCTAGAATTTACCGATACTAAAAATTATGCCGAGAGAATTGTAGCAACAATAAAGAAATCCGGTCTGAACGATGCGATTAGAACCGGTGTCGGAAAGATTGAAGGGAAAAAAGCAGTAATTTCTTGTATGGATTTCGGTTTCATTGGCGGTAGTATGGGATCCGTTGTCGGAGAGAAAATTGCAAGAGCTATCGAAAAAGCTTGCGATGAAAAAATCCCGATGATTCTAATCAGCCAAAGCGGTGGAGCTAGAATGATGGAGGGTGCTTATTCTCTAATGCAGATGGCTAAGACTAGCACACGTCTTTCAAGATTAGCTGAAATGAAGCTTCCATTTATATCGGTACTAACTGATCCTACAACAGGTGGAGTAACAGCTAGCTATGCAATGCTTGGAGATGTTATAATCGCCGAACCAAAAGCATTAATCGGATTCGCAGGACCGCGTGTAATTAAACAAACAATTGGACGGGATTTACCTGAAGGATTTCAGCGTTCTGAATTTTTACTCGAAAATGGGTTTCTCGATTTTATTGTAAATAGAAAAGAGCTTAAAGAAAAAATTTCTTTATTAATGGAATACTTTTCTTAAAATTATTTTTTGAAGCTTTTGCTTAATCTATAAAAAACTTCGAGAGCATAATCCAGTTCTTCAATTGTATTACAGGGGCTAAAGGATATTCTTATAGTCCCTTTTGCTTCTTCATATTCATATCCACTATTTAAAAGTACATGAGAAGGTTTCAAAGTTCCCGAGGTGCAGGCAGCACCTGTAGAAACTGAAACTCCATTCAAATCTAAATACATCAGCATCGCTTCCGAATCATTAGTGTAAATATTATTATCAAAACTAAAATTGAGAATATATGGAAAGTCATTTAATGGTTTATTTACCTGTATATCGGAGATTTGGGTCAATAGTTCATCTCTGAAATAATCTCGAAGTGTTTTTACATATAAATAATTGTCTTCAATCTTATCTTGAAGCAACCTTACTGCTTCGGCAAATCCAATAATTGATAAAGTATTCTCTGTACCTCCTCGTCTATTCCTTTCCTGAGATCCGCCGATAATTAAGGGTTTTAATGGTGTCCCACTTTTTGCATAAAGGAAACCGGCACCTTTAGGTCCCGATATTTTATGAGATGATGCTGCAAGTGAATCAATCCCTAATTCTTTAACATCAATTTTTATCTTACCAAAGGCTTGAACTGAATCTGCATGAAAATAGGTGCTATTTCTTTTTGCTATTGATGAAAGAGATTTTATATCATTTATGGAACCAACTTCATTGTTGACATACATAAAAGTTGCTAATGAGACTGCATCTGTCAATTCGTCTTTTAATATTTCCTGATTAATTGAAAAATCCTTTCCGTTTTCAATCAAGGAAATATGAAATCCGTTATTACTAAGTTCTTCAGTATAATCCAAAACACAATGATGTTCGATAGGGGAGGATATAATTTTATTTCTTCCTCTCTCTTCTCTATCACCTGCTGCAATTCCTTTTAAGGCAAAATTATTTGCTTCAGTGCCTCCGCTGGTAAAGTAAATTTCGCCTGAATCTGCATTGATAAAATTTGCTATAATCTCTCG